>CAMTXV010000274.1:0-14751 GCA_947085665.1 uncultured Sinobacteraceae bacterium
AGATGGTTGAAGCGCCGCACGCTGCCAAAGCCAGCGGCCTGTGCAAGCACAGCCATCGGCAGTCGCGTGTCGGTGAGCAGCTGCTTGGCCAGCAGCAGGCGGCGCGTCTGCGCGAGTTCGATGGGCGTCACTCCAAAGCTGGCCTCCACCACCCGGCGCAGCTGCCGGCTGCTGAGATTGAGCGAGGCCGCCAGCGCCTCGGCATCGCCCTCGTCCAGCGCGCCGGCTTCGATGCGCTGTGCGGCGAGCTGGGCGATGCGATCCGGTGCATCCATCGGCGCCAGGCCGGGCGCGAGTTCCGGGCGGCAGCGCAGGCAGGGGCGGAATCCCGCGCGCTCGGCGGCGGCGGCATGGGCGTAGAAGTCCACATTGCGCTTCAGCGGCGTGCGCACTGGACACACCGGGCGGCAATAGATGTTGGTGCTGCGCACGGCCACGAAGAACTGTCCGTCGAAGCGCGCATCGCGGGCTTTCAGGGCGTCGTAGCAGCGGTCGAGATCCAGTGGCATGCCGCAGAGTGTAGGCAGCACCGCTCATTCACATGGCCGTTTTCGGTCATTGCGCTGCCGCTTGCGGAGATGCTTCGAGCCACATGGCATGCTGGGTGATGCAAAGTCACATCAGCACCGCCATCGCGACGAAGCGCCTGTTATGGGCGACCGTCTTCATGGTGCTGCTCGGTCTGGCCACCGGCTGCAGCAGCCCTGCGCCCAAGCCCCCCGCGAGGCCAACACCGCCTCCTGCACCGCGCGCGGCAATACCCGTGAGCAAGCCTGTCGCCGCCGCGCCACGCGTGATGGCACCGCGGCCGGGCGCAGCGACCGATGCACTGCCCACTCCGGAACTCAGCGCGGCGGCCCAGCGGCCCCACCATTTCCCGATGGTGGTGTTCCCCTCGGCACGCCCGCAGCCGCCACCGCCCACCGGCAAGGTGGGTACCCAGGCCGCGGGCTTCCGGCTGCGCACGCCCGTGGGTGGGGAGGTGGTATTTCCGGATGACGCCCAGGGTCAGCCGAGCGTGCTGATGTTCTGGCCCTCGTGGTGCCCCTACAGCCGCGAACTGCAGCCCTATCTGCAAGCCATCTGGCAGGACTACCAGCCCCTCGGCGTGCGGCTTTGGATGCTCAACATCGATGAAACGGGCGACCCCGTGGCCACGTTGAAGGCGCGTCAGCTCAGCCTGCCGCTGCTGCTGAAGGCAGATCGCGTTGCCGATCAATTCGGAGTGCGCCTCACGGCCACGGTAAAGATCGTGGATGGGCGCAACCAGGTGGCGTACAGCAGCGACGAATCGACCACATCACCCGCAGAACGCGCCTTGCAGATTCGCCGCGTACTCAATGCGCTTCTGGGAAGCAGGGCACTACCGCTGCCGGTGTTGCAGACGCAGCCGCCACCATCTCCGGTTCCCGAAAGCGTGTGGGTGCCCTGGGTGGAGCGGTATCTGGCCACGCTCAAACCCGGCGAGTGGCTGCCCGCGCAGGCGCTGCAGGGCGAGATCAGCACCGGCAAACAGGCCATCGCACTGGCTCGCGCGCTGTGGTCGACGCAGTACGGTAGCGCGGAAACACGGGCTCAGGCGCCGTACCGCAGTTTTCGCATCAACCACTACTGGGTCGTTCTGGGCTCCGGCAGCAGCGACAGCACCGCGCTCGGCGATGGCTATGTGGCCGTGTTCGAGGTCGGCAACGGCCGGGTCATTCGACTGGCCCGGCAAGCGCAGTGAAGTGATGCCTTAGGGCCAGCGCTGCGGCACGCGCTCGAACTTCGACACGTCGTAGCCCCAGCTGGCGATCAAGGCCTTGTAGCGCTCGTAGTCCGCGTCATCCATCAGCGGTTTGCGCGCCATCAGCCAGACGTAATCGAGCTTGCTGCGGCCGATGATGGTGACCGAGTAATCGGGTTCCAGATGCGCGATGCGGAACTCGCCCTTGAACGGCCAGATGAACTGCATGCCCCACAGCGCATTGCCGGTGCCGGGGCGCACGAAGCCCTTGGGTTTGCTGACCTTGCGCTTGCCTTCGAAGCTGCCGTCTAGCCGGCTGAAGGTGGTGGCGATGGTGCCGTCGGCATTGAGTGCATAGCTCTCCACCGCGTTGTGCGCGCCCTCCTCCACAAAGGTGGGAATCACGCCAATCACATACCAGTCGCCCATGTAACGGGGCAGATCCACGGCAGGCACCAGCGGCACCGGAGACGGCTTTTCAGCAGCGTGGGCAGGCATGAGCAGGGCTCCCAACAGCAGGCAGGTGGACATCAACAGGGCGCGCATCAGCGTTCTCCAGGACGGTAGGGACCCAGCACCGGCGTTTCGCCCGTGATGGGATTGGGCCAAGCTTGCGGCACGCGGGCGAGCTTCGTCACGTCATAACCCCAGCTGGCGATGAGCTTGGTGTAGCGCGCCAGTTCCGCATCGCTCATCGTCGGGGTGCGGCTGAACAGCCAGAGAAAATCCTTCTGGCTGCGGGCGATGATGGTGGTGGCGTAAGGCGCTTTCTCGCTGGCGGCGTCCACATGAGCGACGCGGTATTCATAGTGCGGCGGCCAGGGGATGCTCGTGCCGGGAATCTGGAAGCGCATGCCCCACAGCGCATTGCCGGTGTCTGGCACCACGAAGGCGGTGGGCGTGAGCAGCTTCTTCTTGCCGCCAAAGCCATCCAGCCGGTTGCGATAGGTGGTGGCGATGCTGCCGTCGGCGTTGAGCGTGTAGTTCTCCATCGCGTTGTGCGAGGTGGTATCGCGGCTGGTGGGGATATGCGCGATCACATACCAATCGCCCATGTAGCGGGCCAGATCAACATCCTTCGCCAGTGGCACGGTGGAGTCTGGCTTGAGCGGCACACCGCCGCAGGCACTGAGCAGCACGAGGGAGACTGCAGCGAACAAGAGGTTGCGCATGGTTACCACTCCAGCAGTGAGTGCTTCTAAGGCTTGGCCGGCGGCTGCCACACCGAGAGTCTCGCGCGCAGCCGCCTCAGGTTTTCAGCATCGGCCTCGTCACCCGCAATTACCCGCGTGCGCGTGCCGCCGTCCTTCAAGGCATAACGCAGGATCAAGCCCTGTGGATGCTGCGTGCTGTTGCCCTTGAGCGTTGCCGTGTGCTGGGCGCCATCGGCCTGGTGGACAGTCCAGCTGTCGTCCTCATGCCAGGTGAGTCGCACCAGAGCCTTCTTGCCATAGCCAAACGCTGGATGGCGGCGCAGCCAGAACCAGCTACCGGCAAAACCCGCAATCAGCGCCCACATCGCAGGCCCCGGCTGCATGGCGAAAGGCAGCGCAGCCAGCGGCAGGATGTGTAGCGTCGAGAGAATCTTGAGCGCCTTGAGCGAAGGCACCAGCCTGAGCTCAACGGTAGTTGCGGAACTCAAGAATCACCTCGTTGAACTCAGAGGGGGGCTCATCGAAGCCCATGGCCCAGGCGTAGATGTCGGGCTCCTGCGGACCATCGAGCAGAGCGATGAAAGCCGCGCGCTCGGCTGCGGGAGCAACCGGATAGCGATGCGCGTAGTAGCGCGTGAACATCACGTCGAGCTCCTTCATGCCTCGGCGCAGCAGCCATTTGATGCGGGCTTCTTCCATATCTGTCTTCTCGAAAAAAAGAAGGGCGGCCTCGGCCGCCCTTCGTCAACTCAGTGCAATCCCTTAGACCGTGCGCTCGACCAGCATCTTCTTGGTCTCGGCAATCGCCTTCGCGGGGTTGAGTCCCTTCGGGCAGGTCTTGGTGCAGTTCATGATGGTGTGGCAGCGGTAGAGCTTGAAGGGGTCTTCGAGCTGGTCCAGACGCTCGCCGGTGGCCTCGTCGCGGCTGTCGATCAGCCAGCGGTAGGCCTGCAAGAGAATCGCAGGGCCCAAGTAGCGGTCGCTGTTCCACCAGTACGAGGGGCAGCTGGTTGAGCAGCAGGCGCAGAGGATGCACTCGTAGAGGCCGTCGATCTTGGCGCGGTCGTCTTCGCTTTGCAGGCGCTCGCGGGTCGGCGCGGGGGTGTCGGTTTTGAGCCAGGGCTCGATCGAGGCCAGCTGCGCGTAGAAATGCGTCATGTCCGGCACGAGGTCCTTGATGACGGGCATGTGCGGCAAGGGGTAGATCGCCACATCGCCTTTCACCTCATCGCAGCCCTTGATGCAGGCCAGCGTGTTGGTGCCGTCGATGTTCATCGCACAGCTACCGCAGATGCCTTCGCGGCAAGAGCGGCGGAAGGTCAGCGTCGGGTCGACCTCGTTCTTGATCTTGATGAGGGCATCCAGAACCATCGGGCCGCAGGCGGCCATGTCGACTTCGTAGGTATCGACGCGCGGGTTCGCACCCGTGTCCGGATCGTAGCGATAGATCTTGAAAGACTTGGGCTTCTTGGCACCCGGCGACTTGAAGACCTTGCCGGCCTTCTTGTCGATGGTGGAGTTCTTGGGCAGCGAAAACTGGGCCATGGGATTTCCTTAGTCCTTAGTACGTGCGCTTCTGCGGTTCGACGTAGTGCATCTCGTCGTCGAGCGTGTAGGTGTGAACCGGGCGGGTGTCGAGTTGCACGGTGGTGTCACCCGTGCGCCAGGCGAGGCTGTGCTTCATCCAGTTGGCGTCGTCGCGCTCGGTGAAATCGTCGAGCGCGTGGGCGCCGCGCGATTCCTTGCGGGCTGCACCCGAAGCAATGGTGAGCAGCGAGTTGGCGAGCAGGTTGTCGAGTTCGAGGGCTTCGACCAGATCGCTGTTCCAGATCATCGAGCGGTCGGTGACCTTCACATCGTTGAAGGCATTACAGGTGGCCTGCATCTTCGCCAAGCCCTCCTCCATCGAGGGAATGGTGCGGAACACAGCCGCATGCTTCTGCATGGTCTTCTGCATTTCGAGGCGCAGCTCGGCCACACCGCGGCTGCCGTTGGCATGGCGCAGCTTGTCGAGACGCGTCAGCGCCATCTCCTCGCTCTTGCCGCCGAGCGAACCGTTGAGCAGCTTGTGGTTCTGGCCCTTGGGCGTGATCTTCGCGGCCTGGATGGCGGCGGCGCGGCCGAACACCACCAGATCAAGCAAGCTGTTGCTGCCCAGGCGGTTGGCACCATGCACGCTGACGCAAGCCGCTTCGCCGACGGCCATCAGGCCCGGCACGATGGTGTCGGGGTTGCCGCTCTTCAGCGTCACCACCTCGCCCGTGTAGAGCGTGGGGATACCGCCCATGTTGTAGTGAACGGTGGGGATAACCGGAATCGGCTCCTTGGTGACGTCCACGCCCGCGAAGATCTTGGCGGATTCGCTGATGCCCGGCAGCTTGGCGTGCAGCATTTCCGGCGGCAGATGCTCAAGGTGCAAGTGGATGTGGTCGGCCTCTTCGCCAATGCCACGGCCTTCGCGGATTTCCATCGTCATCGAGCGGCTGACCACGTCGCGGCTCGCAAGGTCTTTGCGATTGGGCGCGTAACGCTCCATGAAACGCTCGCCCTTCGAGTTGGTGAGGTAGCCGCCTTCGCCGCGCGCACCCTCGGTGATGAGGCAGCCCGAACCGTAGATGCCGGTGGGGTGAAACTGCACGAACTCCATGTCCTGCAGCGGCAGGCCGGCGCGGGCGACCATCGCGTTGCCGTCGCCCGTGCAGGTGTGGGCGCTGGTGGCGCTGAAATACGAGCGGCCGTAACCGCCGGTGGCGAGGATGACCTGATGCGCGCGGAAGCGGTGCAGCTGGCCGGTGGACATGTCCCAGGCGAGCACGCCTTTGCAGCTGCCATCGTCGTCCATGATGAGGTCGACAGCGAAGTACTCGATGTAGAACTGCGCCTTGCACTTGAGCGACTGCTGATACAGCGTGTGCAGAATCGCGTGGCCGGTGCGGTCAGCGGCGGCGCAGGTGCGCTGCGCGGTGCCCTTGCCCCAGTGCGTGGTCATGCCGCCGAAGGGGCGCTGGTAGATCTTGCCGTCGGGCGTGCGCGAGAACGGCACGCCGTAGTGTTCGAGCTCGATGATCGCGGGGATGGCCTCGCGGCACATGTACTGGATGGCGTCCTGATCGCCGAGCCAGTCCGAACCTTTCACGGTGTCGTACATATGCCACTGCCAGCTGTCGTCGCCCATGTTGCCGAGTGCGGCGGAAATGCCGCCCTGCGCTGCGACCGTGTGCGAGCGGGTCGGGAACACTTTGGTGATGTTGGCCGTTTTCAGGCCGGCTTCGGCGAGGCCGAGCGTGGCGCGCAGGCCAGCGCCGCCGGCGCCGACCACGACCACGTCGTACTCGTGGTGAACAATTTCGTAAGCCGGGCCCGTCTTGGGCGCGGTGGGGGTGGAGGCGTCTGCCATGTCAGTTCTCGAAGGTTGGAATCTTTAGGTCAGCGCGATCTTGAGCACGGCAAAGATGCCGGCCACACCCGCAACCACATGCACGAACTTGCTGAGCAGCAGGGCCACGATCTTCGCGCCCTCGCTGCCCACGTAGTCCTCGATCACCACCTGCACACCGAGCAGGGAGTGATACAGCGCGCAGCCGATGAACAGCATCAGTGCGACAGCGACGGAGGGTGCAGCGACCCACCAGCTGACGACGTCGAAGTCCGCCGAAGTCAGACGTGCGAGCGAAAACACGAACCAGAGCGTGAGCGGGATGAGTGCCACGGCGGTGACGCGCTGAATCCAGAAGTGATGCGTGCCTTGCTTGGCGGAGCCAAGGCCACGGGCGTGGCCGAGCGGGGAGCGGTAGCTCATATGAGGTCGTCCTTTGTTATTTGGTGGCGAGGGCAAGTGCCCAAACGCCGGCGGTGACGAGGATGGAAACCACGATCACACCCCAGCCGGTCTTCTCGGCGGTGGGCATGTCGAGACCCTTGCCCAGATCCCACATCAGGTGACGGATGCCGTTGCAGAAGTGATAGAGCAGCGCCCAGGTGAAGGCGACCAGCACCACCTTGCCGTACCAGGCGGTGAGGTGCGGCACGATGGTGTTGTAGCAATCGACACCGCTGGCGAGGCAGACCAGCCAGGTCACCAGCAGGATGGCACCGAAGCTCAGGCCAAGGCCCGTGAGGCGATGCGTGATCGACAGCATCGAGGTCATCTGCGGCTTGTAATACGGCCCGATCATGAACGGCGACAAGGGTCGCTGCGGGGTCGTTTTTGATGTGGCTGGAGTGCTCATGCGCTCTTGCTCGGTTGGAAAGGGAAACTGTTTTAGAAGTCGATGCAGCGGCCGTTTTTTTCCCAATCGCCGTAGCGGGTCGGGTCGGGGCCGTCGCGGCGTCCGCCGATTTCTTTCACCTGCCCCGCGGTGGACTCATGCGGGTGTTCCTCGTGCTCGTGCTCGGCCTCGGCGGCCAGCAGATCAGCCAGTTTCACAGCGCCACCGGCCGCAATTTCTTGCGGGCTGGGCGGTTTGACTCTGACGGGCTCTGCAGGCACGGCTGTGACCGGAAGAAGGCTGAAGGAAATCAGTACGCTAGTGTCTCAATTCGAGCCCCCCGACGCAATGAACGGGAGGCCAACACCCCTTGTTGACGGGCCAAGAGACTGTGCCAATCCCCCCCCAGTTCCAAACCGATTTTTCCGATTTACTCGATAGCCTGAAGGCATCGACCGGCACCGTTGCCCTGCCGGCACTGGCGCTGCTGCGGGCCACCGGCCCCGAGGCGCGTAGCTTTCTGCAAAGCCAGCTCACCAACGATGCCCGGCAGGTCAGCCCCACCCGCGCGCAGCTCGCCGGCTATTGCAGCCCCAAGGGCCGCTTGCTGACGGTGATGACGGTGCAACAACTGGCGGAAGACGACTTCGCCCTGTGGCTGCCCGCGGTCATTGCCGCCCCCACGCTCAAGCGGCTGAAAATGTTCGTGCTGCGCAGCAAGCTCAGCCTGAGCGATGCCAGCAACGAGTGCGACACCCTGGGGCTGATGGGCGATGGTGCCGCTGCCCAACTCGAACAACTGGGGTTCTCGGTGCCCGCCGAGCCCTATGCCGCCACCGCCAGCACGGATCACTGGCTGCTGCGCTGCGCAGGCGCCGTGCCCCGGTTCCTGCTGCGCGCCAGCGCAGAGAAGATTGCGGATTGGCGTCGGACACTGGGCTTGCCCGAGCTGCCGGCAGAGCATTGGACGCTGGCAGAAATTCTCGCAGGCACCCCGCAGGTGGTGGCTGAGACAGTGGACCACTTCGTGCCGCAGACGGTCGATCTCGATCAGGCGGGCGGCGTGAGCTTCACCAAAGGCTGCTATCCGGGGCAGGAAATCGTCGCTCGCGTGCATTACCTCGGTCGGGCCAAGCAGCGGCTGCGGTTGGCGCGCGCCAGCGGCCTGCTGGCCGCCGGCACCCCGGTGATGGACGAAGCTGGCCGCAGCGTCGGCGAGGTGATGGCCTGCGCCGAGGCAGGCAGTGACCATGCACTGGCCTCGCTATCACTCAATGTCAGCCAGGGCACAGCGCCGTTGCACAGCGTGGAAGGCCATGCGCTGTGGCCTGTCTCGGCCGCTGCCGAGGCGGTCGGCGATTAAGGCGACAGGCAAAGCGCTATTTTTTATATTCTTTTTTGAGAATATAAATACTTTTACATAGTCTTTTACAGATCTACTGACGCTGGGCATCTTGCGCTCCACGGAACAACCCGACTGGAGCCAAAGATCATGTCCCGCCTCGCCCTGCCCTCCCGAACTCTCATTAGCCTGCTGGCCGCCGCCCTCGCGGCGCCACTGGCCCACGCCCAAGCGGCCGGCAGCGATGCCGAGCGCGTGAGCGACCTCGAACAACGCCTGCTGGTGCTGGAGCGCAAGCTCGAACTACAGAGCGAGGAAGCCGCCGCCAAGGCCAAGGAAGCCCCGGTGGTGACGGTCGCCAGCGACAAGGGCTTTTCGCTGAAGAACGCCAAGGGCGATACCGAGATCAAGTTCAGCGGCATCGGCCAGGTCGACCATCGCGCTTTCATCGATGACGACGGCGCCTTCCGCGATGGCTTCATCACCCGCCGCCTGCGCCCCACCGTGCAGGGCCATCTGGGCAAGCTGGTGTCGTTCCGCTTCACGCCCGAATTCGCGGGCAATGGCACGGGCGATGCCGCCAGCATCGTCGATGCCTACTTCGACCTGAAGTTTCACAAAGCGGCCACCGTGCGGGCAGGCAAGCAGAAGGGTTTGCTGGGTCTGGAGCGGTTGCAGTCGGGCGGCGCCATCAGCCTCATCGAGCGCGGCTACGTCACCGAGCTGGTGCCCAACCGTGACCTCGGTGTGGCCGTGCTGGGCGAAGTCGCCTCGGGTACCGTCACCTACGGCCTGGGTGTGTTCAACGGCACTGCCGACGGCCGCGATGTGATTCAAGCCGATGACGGCTTGAAAGAGCTCGAAGCCCGCGTGTTCTTTGAGCCCTTCAAGAACGAATACAGCGCCTTCAAGGGTCTGGGCTTCGGCATTGCCGGCAGCACGGGTGCAAAAGATGGCAGCGGCAACAACTTCGCCTCGCGCTATCGCACTCCTGGCCAGAACCAGTTCTTCACTTACAACGAGGCCGGCGTGGTGGCCAGCGGCAAGCACACCCGCTACACGCCGCAGGCCTACTACTACTTCAACAATCTCGGCGTGCTGGCCGAATACGCTGTCAGCGAACAGGACTTGAGCCGTGGCGGCGTGGAACGCTCGATCAAGAACGATGGCTACAACGTCGTCGCCACTTATGTGCTGACTGGAGAAGACGCGAGCTACCGCGGGGTGAAGCCCAGCAGTCCGTTCACTGCGGGCGGCCCTGGCTGGGGGGCCGTCGAGCTGGTGGCGCGCATCGGAGCGCTGAGCATCGACGACGACGCCTTTGCTGGCGCGGCTGCCGCAGACCGTCTCGCCAACCCGACCTCACAGGCTCGCAAGGCAGAGAGCTATGGCGCCGGAGTGAACTGGTATCTCACCGGTAACGCCAAGCTCACCACGGACTTCAACTTCACCCAGTTCGATGGCGGTGGCGGCGGCACGGCCGACCGTCGAGACGAAAAAGCCCTCTTCACCCGTCTGACCATTCAGTACTGATCGAAGCGTGAGGTCGCTTCGCTGTCAGGCCTCGCGGAGCGAGCCGCCCTCACCCCTCACCAAATACCCACACACGGAACCCACAATATGAAACGCACCTTCATCGTCGTCGCCGCTGCCCTCATCAGCACCGCAGCCAACGCCAAGGATTTTCTCAACGTCAGCTACGACCCCACCCGCGAGTTCTACAAAGAGGTGAACACGGTGTTCGCCGCTGAATGGAAGGCGAAATCCGGCGAATCGCTCAACATCAAGACCAGCCATGGCGGCTCTGGCAAGCAGGCGCGCTCGGTCATTGACGGCCTCAATGCCGACGTCGTGACGCTGGCGCTGGCCTACGACATCGACAGCATCGCCACCCAGGGCAAGCTCCTGCCGGCGGATTGGCAGAAGCGCCTGCCCGACAACAGCTCGCCCTACACCTCCACCATCGTGTTCCTGGTGCGCAAGGGCAACCCCAAGGGCGTGAAGGACTGGGGCGATCTGATCAAACCCGGTGTGAAAGTCATCACCCCCAACCCCAAAACCTCCGGCGGGGCGCGCTGGAACTACCTCGCAGCCTGGGGCTGGGCACTCAAGCAGCCGGGCGGCAGCGAAGCCACGGCCAAGGATTACGTCAGCAAGCTCTACAAGAACGTGCCCGTGCTCGATACCGGCGCACGCGGCTCCACTACCACTTTTGTACAGCGCGGCATTGGGGATGTATTTTTGAGCTGGGAGAACGAGGCCTTCCTCGCCATCAACGAGTTGGGTCCTGACAAGTTCGAGATCGTGGTGCCCAGCGCGTCGATCCTGGCCGAGCCGCCCGTGGCCATCGTCGACAAGAACGTCGACAAGAAAGGCACCCGCAAGGCGGCCGAGGCATATCTGAACTTCCTGTACTCGCCCACCGGACAAAAGCTCGCCGCCAAGCACTACTACCGTCCACGCAAGCCAGAGCTCGCTGCTCCCGCCGACATCGCAGGCTTCCCCAAGGCCAATCTGTTCACGCTGGACAGCGTGTTCGGCAACTGGGCCAAGGCGCAGTCCACGCACTTCAGCGATGGCGGTGTGTTCGACCAGATCACCACCGGCAAGTAGCTGCGTGCCTTCAATCTCAGGGCTTCTTTCTCATCAATCAGGGGGGCGGAGACGCCCCCCCTGATTTCTCATCAAGGATTCAGCAATGAGCATCACCCGCGTCAACACCCGCAACCAATTTCGCGGTACGGTCATCTCCATTCGTCGTGGTGATGTGATGAGCGAGCTGGAGATTGAAACCACGGCCGGCGTCATCAGCGCTGTCATCACCACCAGCTCGGTGGAACGTCTCAACCTCAAGATCGGAGACACCACGCTGGCGCTCTTCAAGGCCGCCGATGTGCTGGTGGCGAAACTCGACGACTAAAGAGAAGAACCATGTGCGTCATCATCCACAAGCCGCAGAACGCCGAGATTCCGCAGGATCTCCTGGCCGCCGCCCTAACGCTCAACCGCGATGGCTGGGGCTTGATGGGGTTCGATGCCGAAGGCTCGGTGATTCTTGAGCGCCATGCCGAATCGAAGCAGGTGCACATCCTCGATGCCCTCACCCGCCACCGCGATGCCGAGCTGGTGCTGCATCTGCGTCAGCGCACCCGAGGCGCCGAGAGCATCGAAAACGCTCACCCCTTCAAGCTCGCCGAACGCTTGTACCTCATGCACAACGGCACGCTGCCGCTGGGTCAGCACGGCGGCACCCAAGTGGCGGGCCGCAGCGACACCTGGCATTTCGTGCAGGACGTACTGCGACCCTTGCACAACTACTACCCGGGACTCATGGCCGACCCGGCGTTTCTGCGCGTGCTCGAACTGGGGCTCAAGCCCGACAACAAGATGGTGCTGCTCGATGGCCGCATCGGCCGCATCGCCATCTTGAACCGGCAGCACGGCGCTGAATTTGAGGGTCTGTGGCTCAGCAACACCCGCTGGATCGACCGCCGCCTGCTGCCGCTGGTGCATACGCCGCAAGCACAGCTGCGCAGCTACTCAGCCGACGAGCTGCATTTCGTCTGAACTGCCACGCGACTTTGCATCTCCGCACGGGATTCCGTAAAAGGCAGCCCCCAACATATCCTCAACCGAGATTCACGGATGAATCTGCTTCGCCGTTCACTGCTCTTGCTGCTGGCCTGTGTCAGTCCTTCGCAGCTCACCGCGCAACCTGCGAGTAACGAACCGGACGGCAGCCTGCAGAGCATCCCCGTTGAAGCGCTTGCCGAGTCCATCTCGCCCAGCAATTCCGAAAGCACTCCGCAGCAACTCGATGCAGTGGTCGTCACCGCACAGAAGCGTGAACAGAATGCGCAGGACGTTCCGATGGCGGTGACGGCCTTCAACCAGAAATCGCTCGACAACCTCAACATCACGAACCAGATCAGCCTGCAGCAGGCCGTACCGGGACTGGATGTCAACTCGCTGGCACAGTTCACCACCATCTACCTGCGAGGCGTCGGCAGCGATGTCTTCCTCAATGGCGATCCAAGTGTCGCCACCTACATCGACGGCATCTACTTTCCTTTCGCGCAAAGCCTCGATCAGGACTTCGGCGCCGTCGAGCGCCTCGAGGTACTGAAAGGCCCGCAAGGCACCTTGTTCGGTCGTAACACCACAGGCGGGGCCATCAGCATCACCACCCAGGCACCGAGCTTCACCGAGGCTGAAACCAGCATGCAGCTGGTTTACGGAAACCGCGACACCCGCAATATCCGCCTGCACCAGAACATACCGCTCAGCCCATGGCTCGCTCTGAGTTTCAGTGGCTATGACAACCGCGCCGATCCCTACTACCAGGGCACCGCGAATGGCGAGGCGCTGCGGCAGGAGTTCTCTCGCGGCGGGCGCGGCAAGCTACGCATCGCACCTCTGGAGAACCTCGACATCACCCTCGTTGCCGCCAAGCAGATCCAGCGCGGGCAAGGCTCGGTGTTTCAGCTCAACACCGATCCCTCACTACTGTTCCAGTGCCTGGGCGGCATCCAGACACCGATCTGTATCGAGCCGCAACCGGGCTATGAAGGTGATCTCAGCGAACCCACCTTTCTCAGGTTCAACAGCAACGTCGGCTACGGCAGCATCAAATACACCGCCCCCTGGCTCGACGTGAAGCTGCTCGGCGGTCATCAGCGCGCGAACTCCACCTTCTCCTACGACTTCGACGGCTCACCACAGTCGATAGCCGCCTTCGACCAGAAGAGCAACTTCGCGCGTGTTGAAAATCTTGAGTTGCAGTTCTTGAGCAATGACACCACGCCCTTCGGTGAGCGCTTCCAGTGGATCGCAGGCATCAACTACTTCAAGAGCAAGCAGGGCTTCGACCCGGCCGTGCTGCAACTCGCCGGGCTGGACCTGGCCGACACCCGACCCGGCGGAACCTCACTTCCCGCACCGCTGCTGACCGTGCTCGATCAGCTCAACCTCGCCATCCCCAACGATTTGGGCCTGGCGTTTCAAGCCATCCTCGGCACCGACTCGCGCGCAGGCTATGCACAGGCCAGCTTCGCGTTCACCGAATGGCTATCGCTGACTTTGGGCGGTCGCTACCAAAGTGAAGATCGCTTCATCGTCGATAGCCGATCTGGCGCGCTCAACTCCGACGGCAGCTTCACAACCCTTTTCAACTGGAATGAAATCGGCGCCCGCGATGCGGAGGGCAATACCGTACCCACCCACGACACCACCCAGAGCTTCTCGCCCAAGGGGGTGATCGAGTGGCGCCCTTTCGGGGCTGACACGCTGATCTATGCCAGCTACCAGGAGGCTCAGAAGTCAGCCACCTACAACACCGTAGCGCTCTATCAACCGCCGGCCTACGTGGAACCCGAGAAGCTGCGCGGCAGCGAAATTGGCCTGAAAACCACCGTGTTCGATGGCGTGCTGCAACTCAATCTCGCGGCCTTCCGCTATGCCATCCGCGACTTGCAGGTGCAGTTCATCTCGCTCTTCCAGGGCGGGGCTGTGTCATTCGAGAACGCCGGTGCAGCGAGTATCCACGGGCTGGATGCCGACGCCCGCATCAAGGTTTTCCCCAAGACCTTCGACCGTCTGCTGCTTACCCTCAATGCCTCGGTGCTCGATAGCCAGTACGACGACTACACCAGCGCCTCCGGCTTCGATCCACAGACCGGCTTCTTCAGCAGCGACAACGACTACACCGGCAACCGCACCGCACGCACGCCGCGCTTCACAGGCACCGCAGGCTTGAGCAAGAGCTGGAAGATACCGGGAGGGAGGCTGGAACTGGGTGGCGACATCTACCGCAACACCGGCTTCGACTACGCCGCCTCAAACGACCCGCGCTTCAAACAGGCCGGCTACACCCTGTTCGGCGCCCGGCTCGGTTACCGCTACCAACCCTGGGGCCTGGGCCTGACGGTGTTTGGCCGCAACCTGAGCAACGAGCAATACACGCAGGGGCTGATCGCCACCGACTTCGGACCCAACTACAGCCTGGCGCCGCCGCGCACCTTTGGAATGCGGGTGAATCTGGACCTTTGAAACTCGGGCATATGGTTAGAACTTGAGCCCGACAGACTGATCAATCTCAATATAAAAAGTGAGAATGTCTGCCTGATTTCAGCCTATCTCGTCCCGTGCCCTCTGCCATCCGAAAACGCCGCGCCATCCCCGGCTTTGGCCTCACCCTGGGCATCACGCTCAGCTACCTCTCGCTGATCGTGCTCATCCCGCTCGCGGGCGTCTTCGTGAAGGCGAGTGGACTGGGGTTCGATGGTCTGCTGCACACGCTGGGCTCACCGCGCGTGCTGGCCT
>CAMTXV010000275.1:0-3023 GCA_947085665.1 uncultured Sinobacteraceae bacterium
CGACTCACGCAAGAGCAGTACGCAGTGACGCACCACCAGGCGACCGAACGGCCGTTTAAGAATGCATATTGGGACAATAAAAGGGAAGGAAAGTATCGGTGTGTTGTTTGCGGTGCGCTGCTCCATGCAACAGGCCGGTGTCGTCCCCTAAGGACGGCGCCAGCTGCTGGGCTGGTTCTGCGCTAGCCTTCAATTACAAGAACAACCATCGTTCGGGAGTGAACAGATGCTGGAGATCGTGCAGGGCTGGCTGACCCAGGCGAGCAACAATTTCATGGCGCAGCCCTGGCTGCATCTGTCCATGCCCTTTATTGCCGCCATCATCGGCTACGTCACCAAGGTGGCGGCGGTGCGCATGATGTTCCAGCCCCTGGAGTTCATCGGCATCAAGCCCTATCTGGGCTGGCAGGGCGTGATTCCGCGCAAGGCGCAGAAGATGGCCTCGATCGCGGTGGACGTGATCACCTCCAAGCTCATCACCATCGAAGAGATCTTTGCGCGGCTCGACCCGCGCCACATCGCGGCTGAAATTGAAAAGCCCATGCTGGGCGCGGTGGAACAGATCACCCGCGAGGTCTTGAGCCAGCACCAGCCCGGCCTGTGGGAAATGCTGCCGATGTTTGTGCGCGACCGGCTCATCAAGCGCGTGCAGGCCGAGGCCCCGCAGGTGGTGGCCGAGGTGATGAAGGACCTGCGCAGCAACATCACCGAAGTGTTCGACTTGAAGCACATGGTGATCAACGCCCTCTTGCGCGACAAGACGCTGCTCAACCGCGTATTCGCCGAGGTGGGCCGCAAGGAGTTCAAGTTCTTCGGCTACTCCGGCTTCGTGTTCGGCTTCATCATCGGCCTGGTGCAGATGGTGACCTGGCTGTTCTACCAGTCGCCCTGGATTCTCCCCGCCTTTGGCCTGTTCATCGGCTTCGCCAGCGACTGGCTGGCGTTGCAGATGCTGTTTCACCCGAAGCGCCCGGTGAAGTTCCTGGGCCTCACCTATCAGGGCCTGTTTTTGCGCCGCCAGCAGGAAGTCTCGCGTGACTACGCGCGTCTGGTGGCCGATCAGATCATCACGCCCGGCAATATCTGGCAGGGCATTCTCGAAGGGCCGGGCTCCGACAAACTATTCGCCCTGGTGCAGAAGCACGTCGAGCGCACGGTGGACGAGCAGGCCGGCATCGCCCGTCCGCTGGTGGCCTTCGCCGTGGGCTCGCGCCAGTACCAGCAGATGAAGAAGTCCGTCACCGAGAAGCTGGTGCAGACACTGCCCGCCACCATGAAGCACGTGGAGGGCTATGCCGAAGGTGCAATGGACGTGCGCAACACCCTCATGGAGCGCATGCAGCGCCTGAGCCCGGAGGAGTTCGAGGGCATGCTGCGCCCGGCCTTCAAGGAAGACGAGTGGTCGCTGATTGCGGTGGGCGCGGTGCTGGGCTTTTTGGTGGGCGAGCTGCAGACCTACATGTTGCTGCACTGAGCGCCTCTCCCTGGCGTCTGCACCCTGTGCAGCCCCGCCTGATCATCGAGCCGGGAGTTTCAGGGTGTCGTTTTCAGCGCGCTTTCTTGAGCTTGTAGAGGGCTTCCAGCGCCTGTTTTGGCGTTAGCTCGTCAGGGTCGAGCGCATCGAGAATCTTCAGCGCTTTTGACGGGGCTTCTGCGAACAGGCTGAGCTGAGGCGCGCCGCTGCTTGTTGCCGGCGCCTTTGCAGGCTGCTGTTCCAGCTCCGCCAGAATCAATCGCGCACTGTCGATCACCGTTTTCGGCAGACCTGCCAAAGCCGCCACATGCAGGCCATAGCTGCGGTTGGCCGGGCCCTCGCGCACGCTGTGCAAGAAGGCCAGCGAATCGCCGGCTTCGGCCACTTCCAGATGCACGTTCGCCACTCCGGTCTGCGAAGTTTCCAGCGCGGTCAGCTCGAAGTAGTGGGTGGCGAACAGCGTGTAGGCGCGCACCGAGGTTGCGAGATGCTCCGCGCAGGCGCGGGCCAGCGAGAGGCCGTCGTAGGTCGAGGTGCCACGGCCCACTTCGTCCATCAGCACCAGCGAGTGCTCGCTGGCGTTGTGCAGGATGTTCGCCGTCTCGCTCATCTCCACCATGAAGGTCGATTGCCCGCCGGCCAGATCATCGCCCGCGCCAATGCGCGTGAAGATGCGGTCGATGGGGCCGATAACCGCCGCCTTGGCCGGCACAAAAGCGCCGCAGTGCGCCAGCAGCACGATGAGTGCGACCTGCCGCATATAGGTGCTCTTGCCACCCATGTTAGGGCCGGTGATGACCAGCAGGCGTCTGGCCTCGGCCAGCGCGACATCATTGGGCGTGAAGGGGTGATCGAGCACCGATTCCACCACCGGATGCCGCCCGGCCTCGATGCGAATGCCGCTGGCACCCCCCAGCACCGGCCGCACCCAGCGCAGTGCTGTGCTGCGCTCGGCGAAGCTTGCCAGCACATCGAGTTCTGCCAGTGCTGCGGCAGCAGCCAGCAGGCGGGGCAGCTCGCGCGCCAGTTCATCCAGCAGCGTTTCATAGAGCTGCTTCTCGCGTGCCAGCGCGCGGTCGCGGGCGGAGAGCACCTTGTCCTCGAAGCCTTTCAGCTCCTCGGTGATGTAGCGCTCGAAGTGCGTGAGCGTCTGCCGGCGCTGGTAGTCGGCGGGAATCTTCGCGGTGTGTGACTTGCCCACCTCGATATAGAAACCGTGCACGCGGTTGTAGGCCACTTTCAGGGTTTCGATGCCGCTGCGCGCGCGCTCGCGGGCTTCGAGGTCCAGCAGATAGGCATCGGCGTTGGTCGAGAGTCCGCGTAGCTCATCCAGCGTGGCATCGAAGCCCTCGCGGAACACGCCGCCATCGCGGGTGAGCAGCGGCAGCTGATCGGCCAGTGCCTGGCCCAGGTGTGTGCTCAGTGACTCGAAGCCCTGCAGCGGGGAGGTGAGCGTGGTGAGTCGCACCGTGATCGACCCCTGCAGTGCGGCGACGATGGCGGGCAGGGACTGCAGGCTGTTGCGCAGGAGATCGGAAGAGCACACGTC
>CAMTXV010000276.1:0-8274 GCA_947085665.1 uncultured Sinobacteraceae bacterium
TCCCTACACGACGCTCTTCCGATCTCCCCGCCTGAAGAGCTGATGGGTGATCTCGACAACCTCCTGGCCGACACGGACCACGGCCTGGTGCAGATTGCCGATCTGGTGTCGAGCCTCAAGGATTTCTCGCGTGTGGACCGCTCGCGCAACGACCTGTTCGACTTAAACGCCGGTGTGGATTCCGCACTGAAGATCTGCAACAACCAGCTGAAGGGTCGTATCGAGGTGGTGCGCAATTTCGCCGCCCTGCCCGAGATCGAGTGCTCGCCCTCGCAGATCAACCAGGTGTTCCTCAACCTCATCACCAATGCCGCGCAGGCCATCGAAAGCGATGGCGTCATCACCATCGACACGGCGGTGGAAAAGGGCGGCGTGGTGGTGCGCGTGGCCGACACCGGCAGCGGCATGTCGGAAGACACCATCAAGCGCATCTTCGAGCCCTTCTTCACCACCAAGCCAGTGGGCAAGGGCACGGGACTGGGACTCTCCATCGTCTTCCGCATTGTCGAAGAACATGGCGGGCGCATCGGCGTGGAGTCCAAGCCCGGCGTGGGCACGGTGTTCAGCGTGCATCTGCCGCTGCGCCAGAAGGCGCTCGCCGCATGAGCCCCGAACTGCTCACGGCCACGCCGTCACTGGCCAGCAGCAAGCCGCGTGTGCTGTTTGTCGATGACGAACCGCGTGTGCTCACCAGCATGCGCATGTTGTTCCGCAGCAGCTGCGAGGCCTACTTTGCCGACGGTGGGCAAAAGGCGCTGGAACAGCTGCGCACGCAGCCGGTGGACGTGATCGTCAGCGACCAGCGCATGCCCGGCATGACGGGCATCGAGCTGCTGCGCGCCGCACGCGAGATCAACCCGCATGCCATGCGCATCCTGCTCACGGGCTATTCGGACCTCACCGCCATCATCGGCTCGGTGAACGAGGGCGAGATCTTCCGTTTCGTGAACAAGCCCTGGGCCAACGATGTGCTGCTGAGCACGGTGGCCAATGCCGCGCTGGCGGCGCGCAACAGCCGCGCGGTGGCCGAGCGCGAGGCCATGGCTGCTGCCGCACCCGTCGTGGAGGTGCCGGCGGTGACTGAAGCCGCGCCGCTGGTGAAGGCGCCGGGCTTGCTGGTGCTCGATGATGATCCGGCCATTCCGGGCCAGATTCAGGCGGTGCTGGGCGCCAGCTACCGGGTGTTCTCGGCCCGCAGCATGGAAGAAGCCGTGAACTGGCTGGAGACCGAAAGCATCGGCGTGGTGGTTAGCGAAACGCGGGTGCAGAACCAGCCGGTGGTGAGCCTGATTGGCACCCTCAAGCAGTACCAGCCCGAGCTGGTGACGGTGATTCTCACCGCGCGTGCCGATGCGGGTGCGGCCATCGAGCTGATCAATCAGGGGCAGATCTACCGCCTGCTCACCAAGCCGATGCAGGAGGTGAGCTGCCGCATCATGGTCAACTCCGCGCAGCGGCATCACCAGCAACTGCGGACCAACCCCGAGCTGCAACAGCGCTATGCGGTGGAAAAGCCCGTGGAGTTGCCGGGTGCGCCGGCTCCCAGCCTGCGCCTGCTCGACCGCGTGCGCGCCTTGCGCAGCTGGATGAGTGGCAAAGGCGCCTAAGCCGTCAGTGTGACGCTCGCGTCCCAGTCGCGGTCGGGACGGCGCAGGGCGCCGGGCGTGATGCGGCTGATGCGGGTGGTTTGCTCCAGGCCCTCTTCGTTGGCGCGCTGCTTGAGGTCTTTGATGACCGCCGCGCGAAACCAGTCGCGAATCTGGCTGTTGGGGATGGCCACCGGGCGCTCGTCCTCGGGTATGGGGTCCCAGGTGTTGGCGAGCGTGATGGCGAATTGGCCTTGCAAGCGCTCGGTGGAGTGCCAGGTGCTGTGCCAGGGCGCGCCGGCCTTGCAGATAAGCCGGTTCAGGGCTTCCATCTGGGTGTGGTGAAACCGCTCCCAGACCTGATTCAGGGTGTTCTGGGCCGATTCGTCCGGGGCCAGCACGGGAATGCCCTCGTCGAGCAGACCGTTGCTGCTGCGAATCACCTTGGTGAGCAGACGCTCCATCGGCCGCTCGCCCACGGCACCCGCCACATTGAGCGTGGCAATGGAGATGCCCGCAGGGCCGGCGAAAACCGGCTCGTCGAGCAGCGGCTCACCCACCAAGCCCAGCCGCAGGCCGTGGGCCACGTAGAGCAGGGCCTGCAACTTGGCACCGGTGAGCACCACGCCGTGCTGGGCAGAGCGCTTCAGAAAATGGTTGGCAACGGCGAGAGCGGGAAACATCAGCTGGAGCGGCAAATCGACCAGAGCAGCAGCGCTGCTCCGGTGGCGGTGGGTCACTCAAGACCCCATTCCCTTCTTGTATCGCGAAACCAGCGCCTGAAAACACCATCGTAGAAATCAGGCAGGGATGAGGGATGTTTTTACTACTCGAGCCTACAAAATGACCTGTGAATCACTTATGGGGCAGCAGCGTATCGCTGAGGTTGATGCGCTTGAGCATCACCGTTTCTTCCAGGCCATCGGCCTGGGCGCGATCTTTGTTCTCTTGAATGATCAGGCTGCGAAACCAGTGGCGGATGGCGGAGTTGGCCAGCGTCACGCTGTCGCGCGCGCCCCGTTCCGGCGAGTGCCAAGCGGCATCCCAGGGGCCATCCCCCGAGCGCACGAAAAACCCCATGTGCTGGGCAGTGAAGCCGCCAAAGCGCTGCCAGACCATTTGCAGGGTGGCGAGTGCCGGGTCGTTGGCCGCGAGCTCCGGGGTTTCATCCTCGATGTGGCCATTGGCCTTCTTGGTGAGCAGCAGCAAGAGCCCGTTCACGGGCTTGTCGCCGCCCACCCCATGCGCCTTCAGGCCCTGCACCGAAACGCCCTCGGCATCGGCGAGCACGGCCTCGTCCAGCAGCGGCTCGTTGACCATGGCCAGCCTCAGGCCGTGCGCAAAGTAGACGAGATGGTGGAGCTGCCCACCCGTGAGCTTCTTGCCCGAGTGCTCGGCGCACTGGATGAGATGGTTGGCAACAGCAGTGACCGGCCGCATGACGCGCTCTTGAGCTGAAAAGGACGGCCGCCAGTGTAGCGGCGCAGGCGGCGCCACGGGCACGGGGCCGGCGCCTACAATCCGCGCCCTCCGTCGTCTTGCGAGCGCTGCTCCCCGCCATGTGGTCTCCCGTTCTGCGCACTGAAATGCGCGCCAATCTCAAGCTGGCGCTGCCGCTGATTGCCGCGCAGCTGGCGGGCGTGGGCATGGGTGCTACCGACACCATCATGGCGGGTCGGCTCGGGCCCAACGCGCTGGCGGCGGTGGCGGTGAGCGTGAACATCAACGTCGCCTTCTTCGTATTTTTTCTCGGCATCTTCATGGCCGCCTCGGCCATCGTCTCGCAGCGGCGCGGCGCGGCGGCAGCGCCGGAGAGCATTGGTGCGTACGGCCGCAGCCTGTTGCGGTTGGCGCTGTGGCTGGGTGCCCTCTGGTGCCTGCTGCTGCAACTGGTGGCTGCACCGGCCATCCACCTGCTGGACCTCGCCCCGGAAACCACAGCGCTGGCGATTCCCTACCTGCGCGCCTATGCGTTCTCCTCGTTTGGAATGACGCTGTGGTTCGCGCTGCGCTTCATTGCCGAGGGGCTGGAAGCCACGCGGCCGGTGATGACCGCGGGCGTGATCGGCCTGGCTGTCAATGCTCTGTTCAACTGGTGGCTGATCTTCGGCGTGGGCCCGTTCCCGGCGCTGGGCGTCACCGGCAGCGGCATTGCCACCGCGCTGGCCTGCCTGGTGATGGCGGCGAGTCTCGCGGCGTTCTACCGCAGGCACGCACTGCTCAAGCCGCTGCGGCTGTTCGCCGCCAGCGAGCGCGAGGTGGGGGCGACGGCAGAGACGCTCAAGCTCGGACTGCCCATCGCGCTCATCATCCTCGCCGAGGCCGGTCTCTTCGTGGTGGTGGCCATGCTCATGGCGCGGCTGGGCGAGAGCACCGTGGCGGCGTACCAGATCGCCATCAACTTCGCCTCGGTGGTGTTCATGATTCCGCTCGGCATCGGCTTTGCCACCACCGTGCGCGTGGGCCACTTCGCTGGCGCCGGGCAGGCGGCGGCGGAGCGCTATGCCGGCTGGGTGGGCATGGGCATGGGGGTTTCCAATGCCGCCTTCAATGCCAGCGTCATGCTCATCTTCGGCGGCATGATCGCAGCGCTGTATACCCAAGACACCGCCATTGCCGCTCAGGCGGTGGCGTTTTTGAGTCTCGCGGCGGTGTTTCAGCTGGCCGATGGTCTGCAGGCCACCGCCAACGGCGCGCTGCGCGGCTTGAAAGACACCCGCCTGCCGATGGCGATCACGTTGGCCAGCTACTGGCTCATCGGGTTGCCCGTTGCCTGGTGGCTGTGCTTTCACACGCCGCTGGGCGCCAACGGGCTGTGGTGGGGGCTCACTGCGGGCCTTGCCGCTGCGGCGGTTGGGCTCACCCTGAGGTTCCGGGTGCTCACGCGCGTTTGATCGTCAGCGCGCCGCCGCTGATCGGCGGCGCGCTCCAGAAGCGCGCCTGGGCGCCGCTGCCGGATTCAGGTCACCCCTGGAGCCGTCATGCGCCACCTCACGTTCATTCTCCGCACCGCCTGGCGTGGCTTTGCCGTACTGCTGCTCTGTGGCGGCGCTCTGGGCAGTGCGCAGGCGGCCAGCCGCAGCCAGCTCGCGCTCGACCCGCTCACCATCTCGCTGCGTCAGCAGCAAAGTCCCAGCCAGTTTGCCGAGCCGCTACCGCTGACACTGGACGCCAGCCGCGAAGGCGAGTGGCAGCTCACGGGCGAAACGCTGGAATGGCGTCACGAGATTGCTGTCGAGGGAGCGGTATCGCTGGCACTCGAAATCGCCGCGCTTGATCTGCCGGCAGGCGCCACCTTGAGTATTGGTGCGCAGCACTGGCAGGGGCCGCTGCGGCACCGCAGCCTGTTCACGCTGCACCAGCCGGGCCGCGTGCTGCAACTGGTGGTCCGCATGCCGAGCCGTCATGCGCAGACCTTTGTCTTGCAACTGGCCGAGGTGCAGGCGGGCTACCGTGAAGCGAGCGCCAGCGCCGCAACGCTGGTGGCCAAGGCGGCCTCTGCCTGCACCGTGAATGCGGCCTGCAACAGCGATGCCGCCCTGCAACAGTGGGCCGCTTCCGTGGTGGCGCTCACCGTTGGCAACAGCGCCACCTGCACGGGTACGCTCATGAACAACAGCCAGGGCGATGGTCGCCCGTACCTGCTCACCGCCAAGCACTGCTACACCACCACGGGAGGCGCCGACCCCGTGCGCGCAGCCGCCTCGCTGCGCATGGCCTGGAATGCCGTCACCCCCTGCGGCACCGTGCTGGCGAGTGCCTGGGGCGCGGGTGCTGTCGTGACCCAGGGTGCGACTCACCGCGCCGAATACGGCGATGCCTGGCTGGTGGAACTCGATCAGCCGCCGCCCGCCAGTCTCGCCGCCTGGTACGCCGGCTTTGATGCGCGCGACCAGATGCCTGCTGGCGCGCTGGTGGGCCTGCACAACGGCAATGGCCTGCAACGGCAGCTGCTTTCCACCCAGAGCGCACCGCGACTCACCCGCAGCGTGGCCGATTTTCTGGGCGGGTTTTCGCTGCTGGGCTGGGGCTTTTCGCCGCAGCAGGGCGGTGCGTCTCCGGGCGCTTCGGGATCGAGCCTGTTCGATGCGCAGGGGCACGTCATTGGCACGCTCAGCACCGGCATCAGCTGCGAGGCCGGCACGCCGCAGGTGACCTATGCGCGACTTGCTCAGGCCTGGACAGGTGATGGCAGCACGGGTGGCTCGCTGAAGCCCTGGCTGGACCCTACCAATGCCGGCAGCACACTGGGCGGCAAGAGTTTTAGCGCCGCCACCATTGTTCCAACGACTCCGGACGTGCCCACCACGCCCAACGTGTCGAGCCCGTCCGCCGCCGGGGGCGGCGGCAGCGTGGGTTGGACTCTGCTGCTGGCGTGGCTGCTGGCTGCGGGCGGGCGCAGCTTGCGATCCATCGCGTCACCCAACTCGCCAATCAACTCGCGGGCAGCGGAATGCGCTCGCTCTCACCCGGCACGCGCGCAAAGCGTTCCGCCAGCCAATCGGCCTTGGCCTGCTCGATGCGCTCGGGGCTTGCACTGACGAAGTTCCACCATACATGGCGCTCGCCATCTACCGGCGCGCCGCCCAGCAGCATGGCGACGGTGCCGGCTTCGGCGTCGAGCGCGCTGGCGGCATCGGTGAGTACGGCCATGGTGCCGACGGCGATGCGCTCGCCGGCAATCATGACGGCGCCGCGCACCACATAGACGGCGCGTTCGCTGTGTTCGTCGGGTAGTGGCAGGCGGCCCGCGCTCGACCATTCGGCGTGCACGTAGAAAATGGGTGCGACGAACTCCACCGGCGACTCGCGACCATAGGCGGTGCCGGCAATCAGCCGCAGCGTGGCACCGTCGTGCTGCCACTGCGGCAGCGTCGCCGCCGGGTGGTGCACAAAGCTCGGCGCGCACTCGGCGTCCGCCTGCGGCAGCGCCACCCAGCTCTGGATGCCGTGCATGGCGAGCGGCCCCAGGCGATCTTCTGGTGTGCTGCGCTCGCTATGCACGATGCCGCTGCCGGCAGTCATCCAGTTGACCGCACCTGGCTCGATGTCGGCCACGGTGCCCAGGGAGTCGCGGTGACGAATACGCCCCTCGAAGAGATAGGTGACGGTGGCCAGCCCGATGTGCGGGTGCGGACGCACGTCCATGCCCGTACCTGCCGCGAGCACGGTGGGGCCGAGGTGATCGAAGAAGATGAAGGGACCGACCGTCTTGCGGTGGCCGATGGGCAGCACGCGGGCCACCGTGAAGCCGCCGAGGTCACGCGAGCGGCCGGCGATGCGATCGAGAATGGCGGTGCTCATGGCGCTTTGTAGACCACGCCGTCTTTCATCACGAAGGCCATCTTCTGCAGCGTGCTGATGTCTTGCAGCGGGTTGCCGACGACGGCGATGAGATCAGCCGTGTAGCCGGGCTCGATGCGGCCGAGCGTGGCGGATTGATCGAGCAGTTCCGCCGCACCCAGCGTGGCGCTGCGAATGGCTTCGAGCGCGGGCATGCCGGCTTCCACCATGTAAGCAAATTCCTTGGCGTTGTCGCCATGCGGGAACACGCCGGCATCGGTGCCGAAGGCGATCTTCACGCCGGCCTTGTAGGCGCGGCCGAAGGTGTTTTGAATCAAGGGACCGATGGCAGCGGCCTTGGGGCGCACCAGCGGCGAGTAGTAGTCCGGCTCCTTTGATTTATCCGCCACGAAGCGCCCGGCGCTGATGGTGGGCACGTACCAGGCGCCGTTCTTCTTGAACAGCGCAATGGCTTCGTCGTCCATGTAGGTGCCGTGCTCGATGGAATCGACCCCGCCGCGCAGTGCGCGCTTGATGCCCTCCAGACCATGCGCATGGGCGGCCACGCGAAAGCCGTAGTCCTTGGCGGTGGTGGTGATGGCCTTGATCTCGGCCTCGGTGTACTGCGCGTTCTGCCCGCTCGATGCTTGGCTAAGCACGCCGCCGGTGGCGGTGATCTTGATGAGATCAGCGCCCTCCTTGTAGCGGGCACGCACCGCTTCGGCGGCATCGTCCACCCCATTCACCAGACCCTCCATGGGGCCGGCAAGGCCCACGCCCTTGGCGAAGCGCTGCGAGAGATTGTTGGTGGGGTCGGCGTGCCCACCGGTGGTGGCCACCGACTTGCCAGCGGTGAACAGGCGCGGCCCCGGAATGTGGCCGGCGGCAATGGCGCGCTTGAGCGAAACGTTCAAGCCATCCGAAGCGCCCAGATCGCGCACGGTGGTGAAGCCCGCTAGCAGCGTGCGCTCGGCGTAGGCCACCGAGCGATAGGCCGCATCGGCCGGGTTGAGCGAGAGCGCATCGCGAAAGGCATCGGCCTGCTTCGCGGTTTCGCTGGTGAGATGCACGTGCATGTCGATCAGGCCCGGCAGGCAGGTGGCATTGGAGAGATCAACGCGATTGGCATCGGCCGGCAGCGTCGTGCCGCTGCCCACCACGGTGAACTTGCTGCCCTCGACGACCAGCTCCACGCCGCTACGCAGTGCGCCGCTCTTCACATCCAGCAGCTGGCCGCAGTCGATGACGGTGGCAGCGTGGGCGGGCAGCAGCAGTGCGGAAACAGTCGCTGCAACAGTCGCTGCAATAGCGAGACGGATGAAAGTCATCGGGCACTCCGGTAGGGGATGCCCGATGGTAGCCCTCACTCTCTAGGGAGATCGGAAGAGCGTCGTGTAGGGAAAGA
>CAMTXV010000277.1:0-14256 GCA_947085665.1 uncultured Sinobacteraceae bacterium
CCTCCAAACGGGCCTCTTTCGACCCCGATCATGGTGATTCAGACCTCTAAGCTATTCGCAGACGCTTCGAGGAATCAGCAACATGACGAAAGAGACGATAGCCAAAGACCGTCACGGACCAGGCGACGCAGTCAGCGCCACCGCCAGAAAGCCAAGTCAGTTCACGCAGCGTGGCCAGTCCTTCAGCATTCAGGAAGTGTTAGACCGAGCGGTCGATTTTCGGATCGTGCCAGCACTCCCTGACGCGTCGCGTCTGATCCATGCGGTAAACAGAGTGTTAGCTGATCGCCGCCCGCGGATCGGCTGCTTCTGCATTCCATCTGAGACGGAATCCAGACTCTATTTTTTTGAACTGGACCCAACGTTAGTCCCGGATCAGGAATCTCTTAAAAACTTCTGCAAAGGAATTCTCGGAGTAGCCACTGGGGGGACGCTCGGCGTGAGCGATCGAAAAAAACGAGCCGTGGCGAAAACGCTCGTCAGCGCTGGACTCGCGAAAGGAGATCCCGATGTTCGCCATCAACTCATCGTCGATGAGGTGGTTCACGAACCTGCATTGAGCGATGTAGCCGACAAGCTGCCAGTGGCATCTCTTAAACAGACAATCTCGGTAAATTTTGTCGGTAGCGGTGTTTCCGTGCCGAGCCGCACGATTAGCGTCTACTTCGGAGGCTCAACAAAAACAGTGACTGTTAAACGCAGTCAGAGTGAGTCGGATGAGGAACTCACTGACCTGCTATCAGCGCTTCTGAAAGAGGTGCGTGCCACTCTCGAAGTCAATCGAACAAGCAATGGCTTTGAAATCGAATCTGCAGTTCTTCGACGTGCTCTTCTGGCGTGTTTTAAAGAAAGCTGGTTCAAGGACCTGAACCTGCCGGAAGCCCGGCAAGCATCGATGCCAGCTTGAAGCTCGCCATCGTTGGACTTTGGTCGCTGACCGCTTTCTTGTAGAGCTGGATTTGCCGGGGTGTTCGCGATGGCCACGAAATAGCCTGGATAGCGTCGAGAAGATCCGCTCGACTCCACCCTTTGAACATACGAACGTTTTCATCAAGTCCCCGTCGAAGCTGTAGCGAGCTAGCCGGCACCAAGCGTGAGCGCGGACTCTCCAAATCTCTCACCCACTGCACCGGGCAGCCTTGCTGTTCGGCCGCATCGAGCAATTGGTCAAACTGCTCTAGCTCAAGGAGTTGCACTCCGCGTGAATGCTTCAAGTCAGCCAAGGTGCTCACGATCGACGTGAGCTCGTCATTTGATACCGGTAGGCGATTCAAAAGGCGGGAGACGTCGGTCGACAAACGCATTTGCAGCAGGGCCCTGAGAGCCTTATCCGGAAACCCGCGCAGATGACCGCAGAGATGACGTAGCCACTCATCACGCACGATGGAGGGGGCGACAGCAGTGTTCGGGGCGTCGGAGGCGGTGGTGGGGTGACCCCGCAAACGCCGTCGCTGCTGCAGCAGAGTATTTTCCCGGACGCCCAGCACCCTCGCCTCGGCACGAAGGCTTGGGAACTGCCCGGCGATACGACGCGAGAGCGAAACATGCGCGAAATGGGAATACGATCTCGACGATGTGGTGATTGAGGCGTGGCCCAGCAGCTTGCTGGTCAGGACGATGGGCAAGCTGACCGACTGACTGGCAGTCGGCGCTAACGAGAGCCGCAAGAGAAGCTGCATGCTTCCAAACGAGTGGCGTAGAGCGTGTAGTGACCGCGCTCGGCCGCCAGTCGCCGTCCGAATCATCGTGCGTAGCGCATGCAGAAAAAACGTCAGGCGGCCTTTCTGATCAAATCCAAAGAGCGGTGCAGTGGGCTTCAGGCCCTCCGACAGCCGGCTGTCTCGGGTGGCCAAAAGTGCCATGGCTCCTTCAGTGCCGAGCAGCACACTGGCATTCAGGAGCCGCTGAGACGAGCGGCTCTTCAGTAGCCCCACACGCGAGTTTCGGATGAGTACAAAGATCTCGTCGCCGGCCTTGAAGATGTCATTGCACTGGAGATGATTGACCTCGCCGCTACGTGCGCCGCCGTTAAACATCAGTCGCAGGTAGGACTTGGCGTAACTCCCTTCCTCAGCACTCAGCAGACCTTGGCTCACAAGGCCTTCTGCGAGCTGTAATGAAAGCCCGAACTCTGCCTCTGTCAAGATCTCGATGCGGACCCCGTCAACATCGGATGCAGTGCGCCACGCGACGTTGGACAGATCAATGTCAGCCAGATACTCCTCGTTTTGACGGTGGAATCGAAGTAGTTGACTCGATACGCGCGAGAGATAGGCCCGTCGCTCGATCGCGTCATCGGAAATGCTTGAGGAATCCGCCTTCATTTTCTTTGCGTCAGGGACTCTGCCTTGCTCGGCCATGTCGAGGACGCGGTTGTAAACCTCCTCGAGTTGCTCCTCTTCCAATTCCGCCAGATTCAGACCCGAGAGCGCATGAAGCAGACGCGAGCCAAACGTCGTCACATGCTCGTGCACCTGTCGGATGCGTACTCTCGAAGCCGATCGCAGATCGGCCAATACGAAGCGAGCAATGAGCCTGACGGTAGGGTCTGTGTCTTCTTTGTCTATGAGGCGGCGCGTGAACTCCTTGCATTCCGCATAGCGCTTCGGCGGGACGCCTTGCTTATCTCCACGCTCACTGTGGCGATACAAGAATCGGGTCAACTCCCGGTACTGCCTCATCACCACTGTCGTCCAAAGCCGGCCCAGTGATGGGGCGTCGGGCTCTCCGAGCAGAGACTCCGCTGCCTCCATATCCTCGATCGAAAGGGGCGCGATCTCGTTCCGAGCCCATTGAGTCGTGCGCTCACCATCGAGACAGATTGAGCGTGTGGTGTGCAGGGCCGACCACAGCAGGCCGGGCAGCAGGGTTCTCACGCCAACGGAGCCGGCGTTAATGAGCCTCTGGATGAAGTTTCTCCGGTTCTTCCCGCGCAGGCTCGCTGGGAGGATATTGAAGATGGCGTGCCCAAGGTCCGGTTCACTCTCGGACGATGCGGCCTTGAGGAGCCTTCGTGCCAATGCCGAGGCTTCGATCGAGAAAATGACGGCGCGCTTTCCCAATTCAGACTGCCACTCCACCAGCAGGCGGGTCGGATCCTGAACATGATCCGTTGCGCCACTGAGTGCTGACATCGAGATGAGTGCATGGAGTCGCACTTCTGAGTCGACGAGGCCATCTGCAACCAAGACGACGGCCAGCCGTGATTTGAGTTCAATGGGGTCCCTGCAGTCCTCCCCGATATCCAGCGCCCATTCCCTCAAACGCCTGAGCAGCAGGCCGGCAAGAACATTCGTTTTGCCGATCGGCGGAGGCTGGAATTTTCTCCAGAGTGCGCTGGGTGGTAGCGCGCCTTGCCAGCCTCCGGTCCTGAATTTCTTGAGGAGCGTCCACTTCAGCCGGGTCATGAAAAACAACACCTGGCTAACTGGCCGCTTCTCCTTGATCAGAGACTCGAGGAGATCTGCAATCTGCTTCGGACTCACCACAATGGGAATGTCGGTAGTGCCGGCCCCTTTCGACTCCTCCTGCAGTCGCATGAGCGCTGCTTCCACCCAGCCCGCACATTCAGCGTAGACCGCATCCGAGAATCGCTTCCTGAGATCGCTCCGATCACGGGGAGTCGCCGCCCACTCCCCGAGAAGCTCCTTGGCTTCTAACTCTGCATCCAGAACGAAGTTGTGCTCTAGCCCTGGTGGCGAGGGCCATTCCAGTTTTCCGCGGCGAAGGGAAATTGCGGGGAGTACCTTCCAGCCATCGCTGATCAGCGCCTGCTCAACGGCTTGCGCCGTAATGTCAATGAACTCGGGGATCGCAAGTCCGCATTCAGGTCCAAAGGGCAAGGCGCCGTTGTACACGTGACCCATCTGCAAATAGATGTACTCACTGTGCAGCGCTTGGCGCGTGAGCAGCATTCGTAAGCGCGATCGGAAGATGTTTCCCGGCAATCCTCGGACATCCAACCAGCGCTTCTTGAGTTCGGAGACATCCAGCACCTGGCGGGTGCCGTCCTCCAAGATCAATTGAAAGAAAGGTGTCCGACCCTCTGCGCGTGATCGCAGATCAGCTTGGAGGTCCTTGTCGTCCTTGAGGGCGTCTGCGACTTCAAACAGCATACGCCGCAGCGCCTGAATCTGGTCGATCACCAATTCTGGAAGCGCCGCGACGCGGAGACTCGACAGCGCGTCGGTTCGCTTGTCGTCGAGGACCACGTAGCCGCGTGGGTCGATATGCCGCAAGGCCAACGACCCCAAAGACTCGGTCGTGCGATGTGCCACGGCAGCCACCAGCATCCAGCAGCAGTACTCCGTCAGTGCATTGAGTGTTCGTCGGTTCCTGTCAGGAAGCGGCGATCGCTGCGTGGCCCTGAGGACCTCATTCCGCAAGTCAGATACGACGCCTTGGATGACTGAGTCGTGCGCACAGCTGATCCGGGCGCCCACATGGGGTGCATCGTCTTCTTTTGGCTCCCAGGGCTCCATCTCATCCTGGCCAGTCACGTCTCGCACGACCTCGGAGTATTCCTGCCATAAGGCAGCTGGTGTCGTTGAGAAGTAGTGGAGTGGCGCTCCCGACAGGCCGAGGGTGCTGCCGCTAATCATCTGTGAAAGACAAGCATCCCCGGTCTTGGCAAAGAGAGCCGACGGCAGCGAAAGCCTCAGACGAGTTTCTGTGAGTCGCGGTAACGAAGCATCCCGAGCCTCGCGAAGCAGCTTGTCCGCAGCCTCCCGCATCGTCGCCGGACTACTTCGAAAAACTCGCCCTCCGCGTTTTGGGTTGCCGCAGACGCCTGCCAGTGCCGTTCGTAGACGAATCGGTATGGGCAACTTGAAGTGATCAGCGCATGTGTTGAAGCTTTTGGATTCGTCATCGGAGCGTGGCCTCCAAAAGCGTTCAGCATCCGGTACACCACCAGCCCAGCTGGCGAATGTGGGATCAATCGTGACTTTGTGTTCGCCATCCGATGGTCCTTCAGCAGCCACGATCATCGCCATATCCGATAATCCGCGGCTGCTGATGAGACTCAACATCCATCCCAATGCGGCTTCCCTTCGGACCAGCGGCTCCGCAGAATCTTCGGCAATAGCCATCAGGAACGAGCAGAAAGCGACGGTCTCCTGCGGTAACAGCGATCGATTGGATCCTGGAGCCAGTTGAGTCGATAGCAGATAGCCGCTTTCCTTGATTGCTTCTGCCTCAAGGATCGGACTCTGCTGGGCCAGTGGAGTGGGATGTAGCAGGACCGGAGTTGGGTCTTGCTCTGGATCTACAGCCTTGACTGCATCAAGGTCTGGCAGTGGCTGAAGAACTCCCGAAAGATCATCGGAGATGAATAGCTGAACATTCGGTCCTTCCTCAGGCTTTTCTTCCGCTTTGTCGCGCTCAGGCAGCCGTGTGCCAGCAAATTCAGCGGCTCGCTTAACCAAGCGAAGGATTGCCTTGGCTGGTGTTTGTCGAAGCAGGTTTTCGTTCTGCAATCGCTGTAAAGTTGCAGCCGCAGCTTCCACTGCGTTCTGGTCCAACTTCCCAAGGGCCGCGGCGAGGTCATCCACCAGCCTCACATGCATCTGGTCGGTTAGGCGCTCCAGTCGCTCCACTGCCTCGCGGTAGTCGTTCGTTCTGTCGAGCTCCCCCATGGGGGCCACCCAGCGCGCTACGATCGCAACGACTCTGAGGCCGTCCAGCCGATGTCTGACAGCGGGAGCAGTAGAGATGCAGAAGGCCCAGAGCGGATGGGAACCGATATAACCGAAGGTCGGATCGGTTGGGCTGTCGCCTTGGTCGTTTAATAGTCGGGAGGCCTCTGTTAAAGCATCCGGCAGTCCCGGAAATAGGCCTGCGGTGAGGGTTCCAGCTATTGCCCTGAGTCGGTCCGAAAGTGGGCTTTGAAACAGCCTAAAGTCGTGACGGTCAGTTGGTGGGCGGAGAAGATCGAGCAGTTCCGCCGGCTCAAGAATGTGGTCAGTGGCTTGGATTAACCCCATGCTCTGAAGTCTGACGTGTTTTGCTGGAGTATGTCGAGGCAACACTCATCCTGTCATACACCTAGTCACATGGTTATGAGACGTCTAGATAGCCTTTAAGTGTATGTTTATGTTTGATAAAGCTTCTCCATCTGGAGAGTCTGGGCCAATTCTGAATCTATCAAAGTCAATTTATGACTCCGGCGAACGGGATTCGATTTTGCTCTCCGAAGGAAGGGGTTCGAATCCTGTTGGGCGCACCATCTCCCCCTGCTCTGCCCTGGTCCCGCTCCCTCCACCGTTGAGGTTCATGCCGGGATGAAGCCCAGCGCGTCGTATACGCGCTTCAAGGTGGCATCGGCCTTCACGCTGGCGCGCTCGGCGCCGTCGCGCAGTACGCGCTTCAGGCCCTCGCTGTCAGCGCGGATGTCGGCATAGCGCTCCTGCACGGGCTTGAGGCAACCCACGATGGCTTCCGCCACCTCGCCCTTCAAATGTCCGTAGCCTTTGCCGGCAAAGCGCTCTTCGAGCGCAGCAAAGGATTCGCCGGTGATGGCGGAGAGCATCGACAGCAGGTTGCTCACGCCCGGCTTGTTGGCGATGTCGTGGCGGATGATGCCGTCGGTATCGGTCACGGCGCGCTTCACCTTGCGGGTGATCACGTCCGGCGTGTCGAGCAGGTAGATGGCATCGGTCTCGGCATCACCGGACTTGCTCATCTTCGCGGTGGGGTCTTGCAGGCCCATGATGCGCGCGCCCACGGGCGGGATCATCGGCTCGGGGATGGTGAAGACATTGCCGTAGAGGCCGTTGAAGCGGGCGGCGACATCGCGGGTGAGTTCCAGATGCTGCTTCTGGTCATCGCCCACCGGCACTTGGCTGGCCTGATACAGCAGGATGTCGGCCGCCATCAGCACCGGGTAGGTAAACAGACCCGCGTTGATGTTGTCGGCATTCTTGGCGGATTTATCCTTGAACTGAGTCATGCGACTCAACTCGCCGAACTGCGTGTAGCAGTTGAGCACCCAGCCGAGCTGGGCATGGGCCTTCACATGGCTCTGCACGAACAGCACGTTCTTCGCCGGGTCCAGCCCGCAAGCGATGTAGAGAGCGAGAAACTCATAGGCGCGGTCGAGCAGCACCTTGGGGTCTTGCCGCGCGGTGATGGCGTGCAGGTCCACCATCATGTAGTGGCAGTCGTAGGTGTCGCTTAAGCCCACCCAGTTCTTGAGCGCGCCCAGCCAGTTGCCGATGGTGAGGCGGCCAGAAGGCTGGATGCCGGAGAGAACGATGGGTTTGGACATGGGAGATTCTTGAAGACTCAGGCAACGATACCGAACAGGCCCAGCAGCGTGGTGCGGGTGGCCCCCACCAGGGGACCGAGGATGAGACTCAACAGGCCCGTGGCCATGAGCACAATGAGAATGACGAAGCCGTACGGTTCAATCTTGGAGAGCGCAATCGCCGGGCGCATCGGCAGCAGACCCACCGCCACGCGGCCGCCATCGAGCGGCGGCAGCGGCAAGAGATTGAGCACCATCAGCACGAGGTTGATCGACACCCCCGCCACGCTCATCTGCGCAATGCCCAGCCAGAGGCCGTCGTCCACGTTCTGCCCGATGGCGAACTTGAGCAGGCCGGCCCAGAGAAAGGCCATCACGAGATTCACCGCCGGGCCGGCAATGGCGACCAGGGCCATGTCCTGCTTGGGATTCTTGAGATTGCGGTAGTCCACCGGCACGGGCTTGGCCCAGCCGAACAGGAAACCACCCAGCAACAGCAGAATGCCCGGCACCAGCACCGTGCCCACTGGGTCGACGTGCTTGAGTGGGTTGAGCGAGAGGCGGCCCTGGGCAGCAGCGGTGTTGTCGCCCAGATAGCGCGCCACCCAGCCGTGCGCGACCTCGTGCAGGGTGATGGCAAACAGCACCGGCAGCGCCCAGATGGCGATTTTCTGGACGATTTCGTGGAGATCAGGCATCTGCGGATTATAGGCGCTGACGCCCGCTGGCTTGTTCCTCGGCCCACCGACGCCCGACGTGAAACTGCCGAAAGTCGTCGAGGCCTTGCTACAAACCCAGCATCGAAACGTCGCCCTTGCCCTGGCGCACCAGCACCGGCGCATCGCCAGAGAGATCAAGCACGGTGGTGGCCAGCGTGCCGCAGTCGCCGGCATCCAGCACCAGATCCACGCTATGCCGCAGCGCGTGCTCCGCATCGGCGGGCAGGCTCACAGGCTCGTCTTCGCCCGGGAACTGCAAAGTGCAGGAGATCAAGGGCTCATCGAGCAATTCCAGCAGCGACTGCGCCACGCCATGCTCGGGAATGCGAATGCCGATGGTCTTGCGCTTCTCGTGGCTCAGGCGCTTGGGCAGCTCTTTGGAGGCGGGCAGGATGAAGGTATACGGCCCCGGAGTGAGCTGCTTCAGCAAGCGGAACTGCCAGTTGTCCACCTTCGCGTAGCGGGCAATCTCGGAGAGATCGCGGCACACCAGCGTGAACTGGTGGTGTTTGTCGAAGTTACGGATGCGGCGCAGGCGCTCGGCAGCCTCGCGGTCATCCAGGCGGCAGCCCAGGGCATAGCAGCTGTCGGTGGGGTAAGCGATGACACCGCCATTGCGCACGACTTGCGCCGCCTGTTGTAGGAAGCGCTTTTGCGGGGTGACGGGGTGCAGCTCGATGAACAGTGCTTGGTTTGGGGCAGTCATTACGCATTGTAGTGGGCTGAAGCATTCGCACTCCTATAATCCGCGCCATGAAAACCCTGCTCGACATGCTGCCCCTCATCGCCTTCGGCGTGGCTTACTACCTCGGCGGCATCTACCCCGCCACCATCGCCATCGTGGTGGGGCTGGCGATCACGGTCATCGGCTTCAAGCTCAAGGACGGCACCTGGCACAAGGCACATCTCATCGCGCTGGTGGTTTCTGCTGTGCTGGGCGGCATTACGCTGGCACTGCACGATCCTGTGTTCATCAAGCTCAAGCCGAGCATCGTCTACGCCGTATTTGCGCTTGCCCTGCTGGGCTCGCACTTCGTGGGCTCCAAAGTGCTGCTGCAACGACTGCCGCAGAAGATGGTGGTGATGCCCGATACCGTCTGGAAGCGCGTGAATCTCGCCTGGGCATTGTTCTTTCTCTTCTGCGCCGTACTCAATTACGTGGTGGCCTATCAGTTCGACGAAGCGCTGTGGGTGAAGCTCAAGCTGTTCGGCTTCAGCCTGCTGATGATCGCCTTCATGCTGGCCCATCTGCCCTTCGTGGGCCGCTACGTGGTGCAGCCCGAAGACGCGGCCAAGTAATGCTCTACGTCATTCTCGGCCATGACGGCCCCGGCGCCCTGCCGCTGCGCAAGGCCACGCGCCCGGCGCATCTGGACTACGTGCGCACCCTGCAAACCGAAGGCCGGCTGATCATCACCGGGCCGCGTCCCAAGGTGGATGCGGCCGTGCCGACCGATGCCGGCTTTCACGGCAGCCTGATCATCGCGGAGTTCGCCAGTCTCGAAGCGGCTCAGGCCTGGGCGGCTGAAGACCCCTACTCCAAGGCCGGCGTTTTCGAGCGTGTGGACGTGCAGCCCTTCATCCAGGTACTCCCTGCATGAGCCGCATCGACATGATCGAAACCGCACTGCGCAGTGCATTCCCTGATGCGGTGCTGAGCGTGGAAGACGAAAGCCATCTGCACGCGGGCCATGCGGGAGCTGCCACCGGGCGCGGGCACTTTCGTCTGCGCATCGTTTCCGCACAGTTCGCAGGCCTGGGCCTGCTGGCACGACACCGCGCGGTATACGCCGCAGTGGATGAGTTGATGCAGACCGATATTCACGCGCTCTCCATCGACGCGCAGCCAGCCTGAATGCACAGCGCTTAGCGCCTCGGCTTTATTGCGGACCGGTTTCGATCAGGCTCAGCAGCGCCTCCCAGCCCAACACCGCCACCCCCAGCTTTTCCGCCTTGGCCAGCTTGCTGCCGGCGGCTTCGCCCGCCACCAGATAGTCGGTCTTGGCAGACACCGAACCCGTCACCTTGCCCCCAGCCGCCTCAATGCGGCTGGCCACTGCATCGCGCGACTCCGGCAGCGTGCCGGTGATGACGAAGGTCTTGCCGCTGAGCGGGCCTTCGACGACTTGGTTCATCACCTCGGGCCATTCGATGCCCGTTGCCCGCAGCGCCGCCACGAGTTCCAGATGGTGTGGGTCGGTGAACCAGCGCACCAGCTGCAGGGCCACTTCGGGCCCGACATCCGGCACGGCCTGCAGCTGCGGCAGGCGATCCTTTTTCTTTTCCAGCGCCACCGTGGGCGCATCCGCCTGGGCGGCAGCGATGAGCGCTTCGAGTGTGCCGAAGTGGCGAGCCAGTGCCTCAGCCGTGGACTCACCCACATCACGAATACCGAGCGCGAACAGGAAACGCGCCAGCGTGGTGTGCCGCGCCTTCTCGGCCGCCTCCACGATGTTGGCAGCAGACTTCTCAGCCATGCGCTCCAGTGCGGCGAGCGACTCGGCCTGCAGCTGGAACAGATCCACGGGTGATTTCACCAGACCCTGCTCGATGAGTTGCGTCAGCAGTTTCTCGCCAAAACCTTCGATATCCATCGCGCGACGACCGACGAAATGCAGCAGGCCCGCATGCAGCTGGGCGCGGCAGGTCAGCCCGCCGGTGCAGCGCGCCACGGCTTCATCTGCCTCCCGCTCCACGGGTGAGCCGCAAACCGGGCACTGCGCCGGCAGCAGCACGGCGCGCGCATCACCAGGGCGCTTGTCGATCACCACACGCGCCACTTCGGGGATCACATCGCCGGCACGGCGCACGATCACGGCGTCCCCAATGCGTACGTCCTTGCGGGCGACTTCATCCATGTTGTGCAGCGTGGCATTGCTCACCGTCGCACCACCCACGAACACCGGCTTGAGCCGTGCCACGGGAGTGACCGCGCCGGTGCGACCGATCTGGAACTCCACATCCAGCAGCGTGGTTTCGGCTTCTTCTGCCGGAAACTTGTGGGCGATGGCCCAGCGCGGGGCACGCGAGACACTGCCGAGTTCCTCGCGGCCTGCGAGGTCGTCGAGCTTGTAGACCACGCCGTCGATATCAAACGGCAGTGCGGCGCGGCGCGCCTGCATGGCCTGGTAGTACTGCCAGCAGCCTTCGGCACCAGTGACCGTCTCGACCAGCTCTGAAACCGGCAACCCCCAGCCTTTCAACTGTTGCAGCAGCGCGGCGTGGCTCTTGAAAGAGCCAAGCCCCTCGCTGACGCCTGCCGCATAGGCATAGAAAGCCAGTGGCCGCGAAGCCGTGATGCGCGAGTCCAGCTGACGCAGCGCACCTGCGGCGGCGTTGCGCGGGTTGACGAAGGTCTTGCTGCCCTGCGCCTCCATCTCGGCATTGAGCTTCTTGAACGCCGCCAGCGGGTAGAACACCTCGCCGCGTACTTCCAGCAGCGCTGGCATGGCGCCACTCAGCCGCAGCGGCACGCTGCGGATAGTGCGCAGATTCTCGGTGATGTCTTCGCCGGTGGTGCCATCGCCGCGCGTGGCACCGCGCACGAGAACCCCCTGCTCGTAGATCAAAGACACCGCCAGGCCATCGAGTTTGGGCTCGGCGACGTAATTCACAGCAGCAGTCACGCCCAGACCCTCACGCACGCGGCGATCGAAGTCGAGCAGCTCCTGCTCGTTGAAGGCGTTGTTGAGCGACTGCATGGGCAGCCGGTGCTTCAGCGGCGCGAAGGTCTTGAGCGGGGCGGCGCCGACGCGCTGCGTGGGCGAATCAGGCGACAGCAATGCAGGGTGTGCAGCTTCCAGCGCCTGCAGCTCACGGAACAGCGTGTCGTACTCGGCATCCGACACGCTGGGCGCATCGAGCACGTAATAGCGGTGGTTGTGCTCGTTGAGCAGCGCCCGCAGCACCTCGGCCCGGGCGGTCACATCCGCCGCCATCACGACATCGGGTTCTGGCGAGCCCACTGCTCCACTTCGCGCTCGAGCTTCAGCACCGCCTCGGGACTGAGCGGCTGGCGGCGCATGTCGTAGACGCTGGCATTGAGTGCCGTAGCCAGGCTCTGCGCGGTGCTGAGCATCTCGCGGAAGGATGAGATGGCCGGCAGCGGTCCGGGCAGCACCATGAAGATGGACAGCCCCGGCGTGGAAAAGCGCTCGGCGTCCGCCGGGTCGATGAAGCCGGGCTTGAGCAGGCTGGCGACGCTGTAGACGTTCTCGCCATCGGCCATGCGGTGGTAGATCTGCTTGGAGCCAAACTCCAGCCCGTGCTGTTGCAGCGCGGCGTGAATCTGAGGCCCAAAGATATGAGTGCCTTCGCGCTCGGCGATGAGCAGGGCGATGATTTTCTGCGGGGCTTCGCCACGCGTCACCTGGCTGGACGTAGGCGCGCCATCCATGCGGGGTGCGACCTTGGCGGGACGCGGCTTGCCCACGCCGAACTCATCGAACTGCGCGGTGGAGGTGAACATGTCCAGCTGCTTGTCGCTGGGCTTGCCGAGCGTGGGTTCCACCCACTCGCCGCGGGTATCGCGGCCGCGCTTGGTCACCCACCAGACGATGACTGCGGCGCCCAGTCCAACAATCAAAACAGCCCAGTTGAGTGGCGTCATGCGGCGTTCTCGGTCGGCAATTCGGTTCCCGTCAGCTCTACCGCCTGCGCCACGTCCACGCTCACCAGGCGGCTTACGCCCGGCTCCTGCATGGTGACGCCGTGCAGCTGGTTGGCGAGCTCCATCGTGATTTTATTGTGGGTAATGATAATGAACTGAACGCCCTGTGACATTTCCCGAACGATCTCGCAGAAGCGTCCGACGTTGGCGTCGTCCAGCGGTGCATCGACTTCGTCCATGAGGCAGAACGGCGCCGGGTTGAGCTGGAACAGCGCCAGCAGCAGCGCCACGGCGGTCATTGCCTTTTCACCGCCGGAGAGCAGCTGGATCGTTGAATTGCGCTTGCCGGGCGGGCGCGCCATCACCCTTACGCCGGTATCCAGCAGGCTGTCGCCCGTGAGTTCCAGATACGCCTCGCCGCCGCCGAAGAGCTTGGGGAAGCGGTCCATGAACACGGCGTTGACGGTATCGAAGGTCTGCTTGAAGAGGTCGCGCGTCTCCGTGTCGATCTTCTTCATCGCCTCTTCCAAGGTATTCAGCGCGCCATCGAGATCGGCGTGCTGCTCCTCCAGATACTTCGAGCGCGTCTCACCTTCTTCCAGCTCCTGAATGGCTGCCAGGTTGATGGCACCCAGGCGCTCGATGCGGCGCAGGGTGGAGGCGAGTTTTTCTTCCCAGACCTCGGCGGTCGCCTCGGCAGCGAGGCCCTCCTTCAAGGCCTCCAGCGCAAAGCCGGTTTCAACAAACTGTTCGAGCAGCGAGGCCTCGCGGGCCTTGTCGCCCTCGGCATCGAGACGCGACTGCTGAAGGCGGTCGCGGGCGGCGTCCTGTGCGAAGTCCGCACTGCGGGCGGCCTGCTGGGCGCTGCTCAGCTGCTGCTCGGTGGCGCCCGCCAGCTCACGCGCTGCGCGCAGCTTGTCGCGCCCGGCAGTCACGGCGGCCCTGGCGGCCTCCACCTCGGCGGTGTTGGCGGTGATGGGCGCTGCCAGCTCACCGGCCTGCGCCTCCTGCTCGGCTTTGGTCTTGGCACTGGCCTCGATCCGCGAGGCAATGTCTTGCAGCGTTTGCTGCAAGGCAGCCGCCGCACTGCGCTGACCAGCCAGCCGCAGCTGCACGGCATTGCGTGCCTGGGCGGCGGTATTGAGCGCATTGCGCACGCGCTGCACGGCATCGCGGGCACGGGCTTGGGTTTGCTGCAACTCCTGGCGTTCAAGCTTCAGCTTGGTGGCCTCGGCCTCGAGCGCGCTCAGTTTTTCGCGTGACTCGGTCGCTTCCCTGTTCTGTTGCGCCTGCTGCTGGCTCAAGACCTCCAGCTCCTGCGCCAGTTGTGCGGCACGGGCGAGCACCTGCTCCAGCCGCACCGCCTGCGCCTGGCGGAAAGCCATGCGCTGCGCCTGACGCTGGCGGCGCTGCTCGGTCTTGCCGGCGAGATCGCGGCGCTCGACTTCAAGCACCTGCTGCTGCTGGCGCGCACCGCCGAGTTCCTGTTCCTGCCCCGCCACTTTTGCGGCCAGCTCTTCAACACTCACCTTGAGCTGCTTCACCAACTGGGCGCGTGCGAGCACGCCCGACTGCGCATCGCCGGTCTTGGGGTGGCGCAGCCAGCCCCGGCCACGCCAGGTGCCATCCGGGGTCACCACCGACTCGCCGGCCAGCAGTGTCGCGGCGCGCGCCTGGGCTTC
>CAMTXV010000278.1:0-2691 GCA_947085665.1 uncultured Sinobacteraceae bacterium
CCAATTTGCGTGTCCACCCCGAAGAACTCCGCCAGCGGCCCATACGGCAGGCGGCGGTAGAGCAGCAGGCTGTTGGGCGGCGCGGGGTAGCTGCCGTCGTTCACCAGCAGAAAGTTGCCGCTGCCATCGGCCAGCGGCGGACGCGAGGGCGTCCATTCCCAGAACACCTGCGTGGTCTGGGCGAGCGTGGTGCTGCCCTCCATGCCGTCGAACGGGGTGGGCAGTTCGTTGCCGTAGCCGGGGTCGATGTCGTGGTTGTCCCACACGATGAACCAGGGGTGCTGCTGATGCGCTCGCATCAGCGAGGGGTCTGAGCGGAACAAGGCGTAGCGGCGGCGCAGCTCGGCAATGTCCAACCAGTCGCGGTTGTCGGCAAAGCCTAAGTCGCGGTTGTCCTTGCGGCTGCGGATGAACTCGTCCTGGTCGATGAAATCGTAGATGTAGTCGCCGCAGTGCAGCACCAGGTCCAGATCGTTGCGGTCGGCAATGTGCGCGTAGCCGCTCCAGGTGGAGGACCAGTAGCTGCTGCACGACACCGCCGCGAAGCGGATGTTGTCCACGGCATCGGCCGGGGCGGTGCGGGTGCGGCCGGTGATGCTTTGCGCGCCGAGTGCTGAGAAGCGGTAGTAGTAGGTGGTGGCGGGGGAAAGCCCTACCACATCCACCTTCACGGTCCAGTCGCGCTCGGCGTGGGTGCTCTGGGTACCGCTCTTCAGCACCGGCTGCATCGAAGGGCTGGTGGAAACCTGCCAGCTCACGGGGATGCTCGGCGCACTCGGCAGAATCTCGGTGAGGCGGGTCCAGATGATCACGCGGTCGGCGAGCGGATCACCACTCGCCACGCCGTGTGCGAAGGGGAGTGCAAGCACCAGCGGATAGTCGAAGCTCACAGGCTCTTCGCCGGGCGCGGGGAAGACCGGGTTGCCGGTGGGCGGTGTCACTGGTGTGACGGGTGCCAGCCCATCGGCGGATAACGGCGAATCGCCACAGGCATCGAGCAGCGGTGTGGCGGCAAGCAGGCCGGCGGCTTTCAAAAAATCACGGCGGTCCATCGGTGGCGGGGGCATGGCATCAGCTCAAAAGGGGTTGCCGATGTTGTAACGCAGCTTTGTTTCAATGCGCGCACGCGCGACACTGTGGATATGTCTTTACCACTCCCTGCGCAGCCCTCAGAGGCTGCCCTGCACGCCGCGCTCAAATCCCATTTTGGTTTCGATGCCTTCCGTCCCGGGCAGGAGGCCATCGTGCGCGATGCCCTGGCGGGGCGCGATGTGCTGGCCATCATGCCCACGGGCGGCGGCAAGAGCCTGTGCTTCCAGCTGCCCGCGCTGCTGCTGCCGGGCGTGATGATCGTCGTCTCGCCGCTGATCGCGCTCATGCAGGACCAGGTGCGACTGCTGGCCGAAAACGGCATTGCTGCGACCTTTCTCAACTCGTCGCTGAAGGGCAATGAGGGCGGCGAGCGCATGGCGGCACTGCTGCGCGGCGAGATCAAGCTTCTGTATCTCGCGCCCGAGCGCTTGCTGATGGCGGAGTTTCTGGAAGGCTTTCTGCCCCGCCTGCAACAGGCTCAGGGCATCAGCGCCTTCACCATCGACGAGGCGCATTGCGTCAGCGAATGGGGCCACGATTTCCGCCCCGAATACCGGCAGATGCACCTGCTGCGCCGGCAGTTTCCAGACGTGCCGATGCTGGGCTTCACCGCCACCGCCACGCCGCGCGTGCGCGCCGACATCGTGCAGCAGCTGGCGCTGGTGGAACCCGCCAGGCATGTGGCGAGCTTCAACCGGCCGAATCTCTTCTATTCAGTACACCCCAAGACCACCAAGACCTACCCTGCCCTGCTCACCCAGGCGCGCGAGGGCGGAGCCGGTATCGTCTACTGCCTGTCGCGCAAGCGGGTGGATGAACTCACTGCCCGCCTGCAGGCCGATGGCATTGCGGCGCTGGCCTACCACGCGGGGCTCGATGCCGAGACGCGCCGCCAGAACCAGGACGTATTCATCCGCGACGACGTGGGCGTGATGGTGGCGACTGTCGCCTTCGGCATGGGCATCAACAAGCCGGACGTGCGCTGGGTGGTGCACTACGACCTGCCGAAATCGCTGGAGGGCTATTACCAGGAGGCGGGCCGTGCGGGCCGCGATGGCGAACCCGCGCGCTGCACCCTGTACTTCGGCGCGGGTGACATCCACACCGCCGAGTTCCTCATTGCGCAGAAGGTGCACCCCGGCACGGGCGAGCCCCTGGAAGACGAGCAGCGCAACGCCCGCCAGCAGCTGCGCCAGGTGCTGGACTACGCCGAAACCACCGCCTGCCGCCGCAGCGTGCAGCTGCGCTATTTCGGCGAGGACTTTCCCGGCCCCTGCGGCGGCTGCGACAACTGCACCAGCACGCGGGTGATGGAAGACTGGACCGTGCCGGCGCAGCAACTGCTCTCCACCATCGCCAGGCTGGCCAAGCTCAACCAGCGCTTTGGCGCCGGCCACATCATCGACATTCTGCGCGGTGCGAAAACCGAAAAACTGGTGCGACAGAACCATGAGGCCTTGAGCACCTACGGCCTGGGGCGCGACAAAAGTGCAGACGACTGGCGCCATCTGGTGCGCGTGCTGAAGCACCAGAACCTGCTCGTTGAAACCAGCGATGGCTACCCGATGCTCAGCCTCAATGCGGGCAGCTGGCGCGTGC
>CAMTXV010000279.1:0-2765 GCA_947085665.1 uncultured Sinobacteraceae bacterium
CGCGTCAAGAAGCCGATCAAGACCTGGTCGCGTCGTTCCATGATCACCCCCGACTTCGTGGGTCTCACGTTGCAGGTGCACAACGGCAAGCTGCATATGCCGGTGTATGTCACCGACAACATGATTGGCCACAAGCTCGGCGAGTTTGCCCCCACCCGGACCTTCAAGGGTCACGGCGGCGACAAGAAAGGCTAAGGAAGAAGAGCCATGCAAACGCAAGCCGTTTTGAAGTTCACCCGCCTGTCCTCGCAGAAGGCCCGCCTGGTTGCAGACCTCGTTCGCACCAAGCCGGTCGGCGAGGCTGTCAACATCCTCAAGTTCTCTCGCCAGAAATCGGCGCGAATCATCTTGAAGGTGCTGGAGTCCGCCATCGCGAATGCCGAGAACAATTTCGGCGCCGACGTGGACGAGCTGAAGGTGCAGGAAATCTATGTCGACAAGGGGCCGGTGCTGAAGCGCATCATGCCCCGTGCAAAAGGACGCGCAGACCGCATCCTCAAGCCCACGTCGCACATCACCATCAAAGTGTCTGACGGCAAGGCAGCTTAAGGAATACACATGGGCCATAAAGTAAATCCCAACGGCTTCCGCCTCGGCATCACCACCCAGTTCACCTCGAACTGGTATGCCGAGAAGGGCGCTTACGCCGAGACGCTTGCCAAGGACATGCTGGTTCGCGCCTTCCTGTTCAAGAAGCTCGCTGCAGCCTCCGTCAGCAAGATCCGCATTGATCGCCCGGCGAAGTCCGCCCGCGTCACGATCCACACCGCTCGCCCTGGCATCGTCATCGGCAAGAAGGGCGAGGACATCGAGAAGCTGAAGGCTGAAGTTGCCGCCAAGATGGGCCTCAAGACCGAGTCGGTGCACATCTCGGTTGAAGAGATCAAGCGTCCTGAACTCGACGCGAAGCTGGTCGCCGAGTCGATCGCTCAGCAGCTTGAGCGCCGCATCATGTTCCGTCGCGCCATGAAGCGCTCGGTGCAGAATGCTATGCGTATTGGCGCTGGCGGCATCAAGATTCAGCTGGGTGGCCGCTTGAACGGCGCCGAGATTGCCCGCGTCGAGTGGTATCGCGAAGGTCGCGTGCCTTTGCACACCCTGCGCGCTCACGTGGACTACAACACTGCAGAAGCCAAGACCACCTACGGGATCATTGGCGTCAAGGTTTGGGTCTACACCGGCGAAGTGTTTGATGCGGAGGCTGCGCACGCGCCGGTCACGCGTCACACCAAGCGTGATGAGTCCACCGAGGCCGCCACGGCCTAAGGATTTGGAGAACACACCATGATGCAGCCCAAACGGACTAAGTTCCGCAAGCAAATGAAAGGTCGCAACCGCGGCCTGGCCCTCGCCGGTAACAAGGTGAGTTTCGGTGAATTCGGCCTCAAGTCGGCCGAATGGGGTCGTCTGACCGCGCGTCAGATCGAAGCCGCACGCCGAGTTATCACCCGTTACGTGAAGCGCGGTGGAAAGATGTGGATTCGCGTGTTCCCTGACGTGCCGGTGACCAAGAAGCCTTTGGAAGTCCGCATGGGTTCGGGTAAGGGCAACGTCGAGTTCTGGGCCGCAAAAGTGCAGCCCGGCCGCATGATTTATGAGCTCGAAGGCGTCACCGAAGCGGAAGCACGCGAGGCCTTTACCTTGGCCGCAGCCAAGCTGCCGGTAAAGACCGTCATCGTGCAACGCACCATCATGTAAGTGATGACTGAAAAGACGCCATGAAGACCACCGAATACACCAAGTCCATCCGCGCCAAGTCTGCCGACGAGCTCAAGACAGAGCTTTCCAGCCTTCGCAAGGAACAGTTCAACCTGCGCATCCAGGCCGCTCTCGGCCAGCCTGCAAAGGGCAACCTCGTTCGCAACGCACGCAAGAGCATTGCGCGCGTGAAGACGATCATGAATCAGCAGAAGGCAGCCGCGAAATGAGCGACGCACAAGTCAGCAAGGTTGAGCGCCGCATCGTCGGTCGCGTTTCCAGCAACAAGGCTACGAAGACCATCACGGTTGTCGTCGAGCGTCAGGTCAAGCACCCGCTCTACGGCAAGATCCTTCGCAAGACCTCCAAGCTGCACGCTCACGACGAGAACAGCGAGTGCAAGGAAGGCGACCTGGTTGCCATCGTTGAGACTCGCCCCCTGTCCGCCACCAAGCACTTCAAGCTCGTTGAAGTGCTTGAGAAAGCACACGGCTAAGGAGCACGCCAAATGATCCAACAAGAATCGTTCCTTCACGGCGCTGACAACAGCGGTGCGAAGATGATGCAGGTCATCCAGGTCAAGGGCTCCACCTACCGCCGCTACGCGGCCGTAGGCGACATCGTGAAGGTCACGGTGAAAGAAGCCATTCCGCGCGGCAAGGTGAAGAAGGGCGAGGTCTACGATGCCGTCGTGGTCCGTACCCGCTACCCCATCCGCCGTAACGATGGTTCCGCCATTCGTTTCGACACTAACGCTGCCGTTCTCATCAGCGCGAAGATGGAACCCATCGGCACCCGTATCTTTGGGCCCGTGACGCGCGAGCTGCGCGAGCGGTTCATGAAGATCGTGTCGCTGGCTCCCGAAGTGATTTAAGGCTAGGCACGTCATGAAAAAGATCAAGAAAGGCGACGAGGTCATCGTCACCATCGGTAAAGACAAGGGCAAGCGCGGCACGGTGTCGCAGGTGCTCGTCGAGGAAGGCAAGCTGGTGATTGGCGGCATCAACATCGCCAAGAAGCACACCAAGCCCAATCCGAATGCCGGTGTTGCCGGCGGCATCGTCGAG
>CAMTXV010000280.1:0-17516 GCA_947085665.1 uncultured Sinobacteraceae bacterium
CCTACACGACGCTCTTCCGATCTCCAACGCCGAGAAGGCTGACGCTGCCTTGCGCGGATGAATCATGCGCATCATCATGCGCACTACTCTGATGCAGGAAACGCTCATGCCCAAAGCCGCCAAGTTACTTGCCGCCAAGCCCTTGAAGGTGGCGGAGCCGAAAGTGGCGTATGCCGCAACGAAGCAGCGCCTCAATATCACCGTGCGAGGTGATCTCATCGCCCGTGCCCGCGCTGCAAAGCTCAATCTTTCGAGCGTGCTTGAGGAATCGCTGGAGCTGAAACTGCGCAAGGCCGAAGCTGCCCGATGGGCTGAGGAAAACGCGGAAGCCATTGCGTACCACAACGCCCGTATCGAGCGCGACGGCATGTGGAACCGGCACTTGCTCCGGTTTTGATATGGCGCGCTTCACGGTTTACAGAAACGCGCGCGATAGCAGCAAGGACGTGCCCTACCTGCTGGACGTTCAGGCGGACTGGGTGACGACGGGGTCGCGTGTGGTGGTACCTCTCATCCCGGTTCAACGGTATGGACCAGCGATGGCCAAACTCAACCCGGTGTTCGATATTGGTGGCGTCGGCCACGTGCTGGCCACGGCTGACATCGCGGCGGTTCCAGCGCGCGATCTCAAGATCGCCGTGCAGGACCTCGCGCCGCAGCGCGATCAGGTCGTCACCGCCCTCGACTTTCTCTTTCAAGGTTATTGATTCGTGCGTTCATCCATCGCTGCACAAGATCGCCTCATCGCCGCCCTCGACGTTCCGGACGCCGCCGCTGCACGCACACTCGTCGCCACGCTGGGCGATGCCGTCACGTTCTACAAGATCGGCATGGAGCTGTGCATGGCGCCCGGCTTCTTCGAGCTGCTGGACTGGCTGAAGGCCGAGCAGAAGAAAGTCTTCGTCGATCTGAAGTTCTTCGACATCCCGGAGACCGTGGCGCGCGCCATCAAGAACCTCTCGGAGCGCGGTGCGGACTTCGCCACCGTGCACGGCAATCAGTCGATCATGGAAGCGGCCGCGAAGGCCAAGAGCGGCCACACGAAAGTGCTGGCGGTGACCGCACTGACCTCGCTTGATCAGGGCGATCTCAACGACCTGGGTTTTGCCTGCCAGGTGGAAGAGCTGGTGCTCAGCCGCGCCCGCCGCGCGCTAGCAGCGGGCTGCGATGGCGTGGTGTCGTCGGGGCTCGAAGTGCCGCGCCTGCGCGCGGAAGCGCCGCGTGAGCTCATCTGCGTCACGCCGGGCATTCGCCCAGTCGAGAACCGTGTTGAGGCCGACCAGAAACGCATCATGACGCCCACCGCTGCCATCAGAGCCGGTGCGGACTACCTCGTCATTGGCCGCCCGATTCGCGACGCAAAAGACCCACGCGCGATGGCGCTCGCGATCCAGAAAGAGATCAGCGAGGCACTCGCATGAGAGTGCTCCAGAACGACCGTTTCCTGCGCGCCCTCGCCCGCAAGCCCGTTGACCGCACGCCGGTGTGGATGATGCGACAGGCTGGCCGCTATCTGCCCGAGTACCGCGCCAGCCGCGCCAAGGCCGGGGACTTCATGGCGCTCTGCCGCAATGCCGAGCTGTGCTGCGAAGTGACACTGCAACCGCTGGATCGCTACCCCGGCCTCGACACCGCCATTCTCTTCAGCGACATCCTCACCGTGCCGGATGCGATGGGCTTGGGCCTGCGCTTTGTCGAAGGCGAAGGCCCGATGTTCGACCGGCCCGTGCGCGATGCCGCCAGCATTGCCGCGCTGCCCATCCCCGACCCCGAGGGCGAGCTGCGCTACGTGATGAACGCGGTGCGCACCATCCGCGCGGCACTGGGTGATCGCTGCCCGCTGATTGGCTTCGCGGGCTCGCCGTGGACACTCGCCACCTACATGGTCGAAGGCCAGGGCGGGCAGGAGTTCACGCGCATCAAGCGCATGCGCTTCGAAGCACCTGCGCTTCTCGCGCAGCTGCTCGACAAGCTGGTGGAAGCCACCACCTTGTATCTCGATGCGCAGGCCTGCGCGGGTGCCGACGCCCTGATGGTGTTCGACACCTGGGGCGGTGTGCTCGACCACGCCGGCTACCGGCAGTTCTCGCTGGAGCCGATGCAACGCATCGTCACCGCGCTCAAGAAAAAGCACCCAGAGATTCCGGTGATGTTGTTCACCAAGAACGGCGGCCAGCAGCTGGAGGCGATGGCGGCGACCGGCTGCGATGGGCTGGGTCTGGACTGGACCACAGACATCGGTGCGGCGCGGGCACGGGTTGGGCACCCGCACCATACTGCGGGTGAAGCCTTCAACGCGGGCGATGGCCCGCGGGTGGCCTTGCAGGGCAATCTCGATCCGCTCTGTCTGCTGGCCAGCCCCGAGGCCATCCGTGCGGAAGTGGCACGTGTGCTGGCGAGCTACGGCCAGGGCTCGGGCCACATCTTCAACCTCGGTCACGGCATCACACCGCAGGTGAATCCTGACCACGCCGGGGCGATGATCGAGGCCGTGGTGCAGCTGTCGCCTCGCTATCATCAAGTCGCCCTTTGAAGTCGGAGACCTGAGCGCGTGTTGCGAGTGCTGCCCAAGCCGGTCATCGGCACCTTGACCGTCGCCTTGATGGTGCCCTCACTGCTGCTGTGGTCGGGACTGATGATCCCGGCGATGTTCATCAAGCTCCTGCCCATCTTCACCTTGCAGCGCTGGTGCTCGCGCTACTGCGTGTGGAGTGCGCGCCGCTGGGTGGGCACCAACCAGCTGATTTTCCGCCTGCTGCACGGCCTGCCCGCGCCAGATGCCTATGGGCACTTGCAGCTCGATGGCCTGCTCAAGCCCGGCAAGAGCTATCTCTTGGTGTGCAACCACCAGTCCTGGGCCGACATCCTCATTCTGTTTGCGAGCTTTCACGGGCGCGTGCCCTTCCTGCGCTTCTTCCTGAAGCGCGATCTCATCTACGTGCCCATCATCGGTCTGGTGTGCTGGGCGATGGACTTCCCCTTCATGACCCGCAAATCCGGAGCGGCGGACATCGCCACCACGCGGCGCGCCTGTGCGGTCTACAAGCTCGATCCGGTAACGGTGGTGAACTTCCTCGAAGGCACGCGCTTCACCCCAGCCAAGCACGCGGCCAAGCAGAGTCCCTACCAGCATCTGCTGCGGCCCAAGGCGGCGGGGCTTTCGTACACCCTGAACGCCATGGGCGAGCAGTTCGAAGCGCTCATCGACGTCACGCTGGTCTACCAACCCACGCGCCGCACCCTGGTGTGGAGCTGGCTCTGCGGCGAGCAGCGCGCGGTGCGGCTGCATGTTGCCCTGAGCCCGCTGCCAACGGAGCTGCTGTCAGGTGACTACGCGGGCGATGCCACTTTCCGCGAGCGCTTCCAGGCCTGGGTGAATGGCCTTTGGGCGGTGAAGGACCAAGCGCTGCAGCGGTTCAGGCTCGGCGCCTGAGGCTCTCTACAATGCACGTCCGTCGTTCTGGAATCGCCGCGTGAGCCTCACCAAGAAAATTCTGCTGGCGTTGCTGTTGGTGGTGGTGCTGGGCGCCCTCTGCATTGGCGGCTGGGCCTGGTATCGCGTGTCCACCATCGAATCGCAGCTGCCCTCGGTGCAGAGCCTGCGCGAGCCCAACCTCGGCGCGCCGCTGCGCATCTTCAGCGCCGACGGCAAGCTGATGGGCGAGTTCGGCGCGGAGCGCCGCTCGCCGCTGGCCTATGAGCAATTTCCAGATCAGGTCATCAAGGCCTTTCTGGCCGCCGAAGACGACCAGTTCTTCGAGCACAGCGGTGTCGACTACGTGGGCCTGGTGCGCGCGGCGCTCAAGCTCGCCGCCACGGGGGAGAAGCGCCAGGGCGGCTCGACCATCACCATGCAGCTGGCGCGCAATGTGTTTCTCACGCCCGAGCGCAGCTACGAGCGCAAGATCAAGGAGATCCTGCTGGCGCAGAAAATCGAGCGCGAGCTGGACAAGAAACGCATCCTCGAAATCTATTTGAACCGCATCTTCCTCGGCACCCGCGCCTACGGTGTGGCCGCGGCTGCCTATGTGTATTTCGGCAAGACGCTCGACGAGCTCACACTCTCGGAAACCGCGGTGCTGGCCGCACTGCCCAAGGCGCCCTCGGCCCTGAACCCCATCAGCAATCCCAAGCGCGCGCTGGAGCGCCGCGACTACGTGCTGCGCCGCATGCGCGAGCTGGGCACCATCGACCAGGCCACCTTCGACGCCGCCAAGGCCGAGCCCATCCTGGCGAAGGAGCACGCGCCGCCGGTGGATCTCGACGCCGCCTATGTGGCCGAGATGGTGCGTGCGGATCTTTTCGCCAAGCATGGCGAGGCGGCCTACACCGCCGGCTTCAAGGTGGTGACCACCATCGACAGCAAGCGCCAGGAGCTGGCCAATGAGGCCCTGCGCGACAAGCTGCTCGACTATGAGGAGCGCCACGGCTACCCCGGCCCCGAAGCGCGCCTGGAAGCGGTAGACATCGCCGCACTGGAACGCAGTGCCGCCCTGCAGAACGAAGCGGTGCTCACCGCGCTGCGCGCGCGCCCCAGTTATGTCGGCCTGCCGGCGGCGGTGGTGGTGGAGGTGGGCGCCGAGCAGGTGCGCGTGGTCAGCCGCGAGTGGGGCGCCGGGGTGATCGAGGCCAAGGGGCTGGCCTGGCTCGGCAAGCAGCGGAAAATTGCCGTGGGCGACGTGGTGCGCATTCGCAAGATTGCCGGCAAGGACGGCGACAGCCTGCGGCTGGCCCAGGTGCCGGGCGTGCAGGGGGCCTTCGTGGCGCTCGACCCGCGCGACGGCGCCATCGAAGCGCTGGTGGGCGGCTATGACTTCAGCGCCGGCAAGTTCAATCGCGTCACCCAGGCCAAGCGGCAGGCCGGCTCCGGCTTCAAGCCCTTTCTGTATGCGGCGGCGCTGGCCAAGGGCTACACGCCGGCTTCGATCTTCGTGGATGCGCCGGTCGTGCTCGACGAAACCCAGAACCGCAATGAGTGGCGCCCCTCGAACTACGACAACAACTTCAAGGGCCCCATGCGCCTGCGCGAGGCGCTGGTGCAATCACGCAACCTGGTGTCCATCCGCGTGCTGCAGGCGGTGGGCATGAGCACCGCGCTGCGCTACGCCGAGAATTTTGGTCTGGAGCGCAAATCGCTGCCGCGCGATCTCACTCTTTCGCTCGGAACGGCATCGCTGTCACCGCTCGAAGTGGCTCGCGGCTATGCGGTAATCGCCAACGGCGGCTTTCTCATCGAGCCGTACGTGATCAAGCAGGTCAGCAGCGCGCAGGGTGAAATCATTTATGAATCCCGCCCGGTGAAGGCCTGCCCCGAGTGCCCGCCCGAGATTGCAGCCGGCGACCCCACCGCCCAGCTGGCGCGCCGCACCATGGACCCGAAGACCGTCTACATGCTCACCAGCATGCTGCACGACGTCACCGTGCGCGGCACTGCGGCTGCGGTGAACCAGCTGGGTCGTCGCGACCTGGCGGGCAAGACCGGCACCAGCAACGACGAGACCGATGCCTGGTTCAACGGCTACCACCCCACACTCGCCGCTACCGTGTGGGTGGGCTACGACCAGCCCAAGCCCATGGGCCGTGGCGAAGTGGGCGGCCGCGCCGCACTGCCGGTGTGGATCGACTTCATGCGCGGCGCGCTCAAGGGCGTGGTCGACATGACCCCGATGGCGCCTGCCGGCATGACCACCGTGCGCATCAACCCCGCCAACGGCAAGCTCGCCTGGGAAGGCAGCGAGCGCTTCATCAACGAAACCCTGCCGCTGGATCGCCTGCCGGAAGAGGACGATGGCCTCATCCCCGGTCAGGAAAGCGAAGCCGGCAGCGCCGCACAGGATTTGTTCTAGCGCGCATGGGTCAGCGCGCCAGCGGTGGTGGCAGCGGCCTTGCCGCCGAGGCCGCGCGCATTCTGGTGGAGGAATCGCTCACCGATTACGGCGTGGCCAAGCGCAAGGCCGCCGAGCGCTTGGGCCTTGGCACGCGTGCCAGCCTGCCGGACAACGCCCGCGTCGAGGCTGAGGTGATCGCCTATCAGCGCCTGTTCGGTGGGCCTGCCTATGTGCAGCGCCTGCAGCAGCTGCGTGCCACGGCGGTGCGGGCGATGAAACTCCTTCACGAGTTCGAGCCGCGATTGACGGGCGCGGTGGTGACAGGTGCGATCTCCGATGCCCACCGCGTGCAGCTGCATGCTTTCCCCGATAAGGCCGAGATGGTGGATGTATTTCTGGCCAATCGCGGCATCGCCGCCGAGCCGGACGAGCGCGACTACCGCTATGGCGATGGTCGCATCGAGTCGGTGCCGCTGGCCTGTTTCGAGGCGGCGGGCGTCGGTGTTGACGTGGCCCTGTTTGAGCCGGGCCAGCAGCGCCGCGCGCCGCTCTCGCCTGCCAATGGGCTGCCCGCGAGGCGGCTCACACTGGCGCAGGCCGAGGCCCTGATGGCGGAACCCATTACGGTGCTGGGGCTGGGCTGAAACGACGCTGCCACAGTGTGCGCGCAGCATGGCGGCTCGCCCCGTAATGCCTTTTCGCCATGAGCCGTTCGCGCCGTCTGCATCGTTTGTTCACTCCTGTGCTGTTCAGTCGCCGCAGCATCCTGCGTGGGCTGGCGGCAGCCAGTGCGGCACCGCTGCTGGCAGCGTGCAGCGCCAACGAGGCCCCGACTGCAGCGGTGCCGACTCCGGCTCCCGTTCCGACTCCTGCCCCGAGCCCAGGCGCCGATCCGGGCACCGGGATTGCCAGCTTCAAGCACGGTGTCGCCTCGGGCGATCCGCTGAGCGACCGCGTGATGCTCTGGACGCGCGTTTCCGACGTCACGGGCGCTCCGGTGGTGAACTGGGAGCTGGCCAGCGATGCGGCCTTCGAGCGCATCGTGCGCCACAGTGCGGATGCCCAGAGCGCCGGCGCAGTGGCCACGACCGATGCCCAGCACGACTACACCTTCAAGGTGGACGTCACGGGCCTCGCGCCCGCCACGACTTACTTCTACCGCTTTGCCGTGGGCAGCCAGCGCTCGCCTGTGGGTCGCACCAGAACCGCAGCGGCGGGTGCGACCGAGCGCCTGCGGCTGGCGCTGGTGAGCTGCTCGAACTACGCCACCGGCTTCTTCAATGCCTACAAGGTGCTGGCGGCGCGCGATGTGGATGCGGTGCTGCATGTCGGCGATTACTTTTACGAGGGCGGTGGCGAAGGCACGCTGGGGCGCGCCAATCTGCCGGCGCGCGAGATCGTCTCGCTTGACGACTACCGCGCCCGCCACGCGCTCTACCGCAGCGACCCGGATTTGCAGGCCATGACCGCCGCGCATCCCTTGATCGCAGTGTGGGATGACCACGAATCCACCAACAACAGCTGGATCGATGGCGCCGGCAACCACCAGCCAGAGACCGAGGGCGACTGGCCCACGCGCAAGAGCGCCTCGGTTACCGCCTATGCCGAATGGATGCCCATCCGCCTGCCGGAGCCTGGCAATCCGCTGAAGATCTGGCGGCAGCTGCCCTTTGGCGATCTGGTGGACTTGTTCATGCTCGACACCCGGCTGCAGCGCAATGTGCCGGAGACCGACACCAGCGCCACCGGCACCGAGAGTTTCAATCCCGAGCGCACCATGCTCGGCCTCGACCAGCGCCAGTGGTTGATGGACGGCATGCAGCAATCCACCGCGCGCTGGCGTGTGCTGGGGCAGCAAACCATGATGTCGCCACACCGTAATAGTCCTGATCCCCGCTTCTCGCCGTTGCCCTATCTGCCGCCGGCCATCGCCGAGGAAATGGGTCTGCGCCCCGGCGGCGGTAACGAGGGCGGCGACAACTGGGGCGCCTACGGCTTTGAGCGCGACCTGCTGATGGGCTTCTGGCGCAACGAGGGCATCGCCAACAACGTGGTGCTCTCCGGCGACATCCACACGGCCTGGTGCTGTGCCACCACCGAAGACCCCTACACCCCCTTCAACCCGCTCACCCCGGCCCTCACCAGCGTGCCCGGCTACAACGCCCTCACCGGGCAGGGCGCGGTGGCGGTGGAGTTCACCTGCATGAGCGTCACCTCCAACAATCTGGCGGATCAACCCAATGGTCCGCAGCAGGCGGCGGTGTTGAATGCCGCGGTGGTGGCGGCCAATCCCAACATTCCGTACCACAACATGGCCGTGCACGGCTTCGTGCTGCTCGACATCACTCACGATGCCGTCACCGGCGAGTTCTGGGACGTGGGCTCTGTGCTCGCGCCCTTTGGTGAGGGCGATGATGCGGTGTTCGATGCGGGCTACCGCGTGCAGCACGGCGAGCCGGGTGCCATCGGCACCCATCGCCTTCAGGCCGTGACCGAACCCACTGCACCGCGCAACTGAAAAGGCCCGCTCAGTGAGCGGGCCTTGCTTGCAGCTTGAGGCGACTAGCGCTTCGCCAGCGGCGTGACGTTGCGCTCGGCAGCGCCGGTGTAGACCTGGCGCGGACGGCCGATCTTCAGGCCGCCTGGCTCGCTCACCATTTCGTTCCAGTGCGCCACCCAGCCCACGGTGCGGGCAATGGCGAACATCGGGGTGAACATGTTCACCGGGATACCCAGCGCCTTGTAGATGATGCCGGAGTAGAAATCGACGTTCGGGTACAGCTTGCGGGCCTTGAAGTACTCGTCGCTCAGCGCGATTTCTTCGAGCTTCATGGCGAGTTCAAGCTTGGGATCGTTGACGTTCAGCGCCTTCAGCACGCGGTGGCATTCCTCGCGGATGATGGTCGCGCGCGGGTCGAAGTTCTTGTAAACGCGATGACCGAAGCCCATCAGGCGCACGTTGCTGCTCTTGTCCTTCACTTTCTCCATGAAGGCCGGCACGTTCTCGACGGTGCCGATCTCATCGAGCATGGTCAGCACGGCTTCGTTCGCACCACCGTGCGAGGGGCCCCAGAGTGCGGCGATGCCGGCGGCGACCGCAGCGTAGGGGTTGCAGCCGGTGGAGCCCGCCAGGCGCACGGTGCTGGTGGAGGCATTCTGCTCGTGGTCGGCGTGCAGGATGAACAGCACGTTGAGCGCGCGCGCCGCGACGGGGTTGACCACGTACGGTTCGGCCGGCACGGCGAACATCATGTGCAGCAGGTTCGAGCAGTAGTCGAGGCTGTTCTGCGGATACATGAAGGGCTGGCCATAGAACTTCTTGTAGGCGGCAGCGGCGATGGTCGGGATCTTCGCGATCATCCGGTGCGCAAAGATCTCGCGGTGGCGCGGGTCCTTGTTGTTGGTGGTGTCGTGGTAGAAGCCCGACAGCGAACCGACCACGCCCGTGAGCATGGCCATGGGGTGTGCGTCGTAGTGAAAGCCGTTGAAGAAGCTCTTCAGGCCTTCGTTGATCATCGTGTGCTTGCGAATCGACTGATCGAACTTCTCAAGCTGTTCGGCGTTGGGCAGCTCGCCGTTGAGGATGAGGTAGGCCACTTCGATGAACGAGCAGTGCTCGGCCAGCTGGCTCACCGGGTAGCCGCGATACAGCAGCACGCCCTGGTCGCCGTCGATGTAGGTGATGGCGCTCTTGGTGGAGCAGGTGCTGGTGAAGCCGGGGTCGTAGGTGAAAGCACCGGTCTTGTCGTAGACCTTGCCCACGTCGAGGCCGACCGGGCCCAGCACACCTTTCACGGCGGGCAGATCGGTTTTCTCCCCGGTGGCGTTGTTGACCAGGCTGTAAGTGACCTCGCTCATCTCATGCTCCTGAAGGCTAATGACTCAAACGGAAGGGTAATGCGCCGGGTAGGGCAGTCGCGCCACACCGGATGCCACGGCCGCCTGTGCGACCGCTGCCGACACCGTGGCGGTGAGGCGGGGGTCCAGCGGCTTGGGAATGATGTAATCAGGTCCGAAGGATAACGAGTTCTGACCGTAAGCTGCCAGCACTTCCGCTGGCACCGGCTCGCGCGTGAGTGCGGCGAGTGCGCGCGTGGCGGCCACTTTCATGGCTTCGTTGATGCGCGTGGCGCGTACATCGAGTGCGCCGCGGAAGAGAAAAGGGAAGCACAAGACGTTGTTGACCTGGTTGGGGTAGTCGCTGCGGCCGGTGCCGACGATGGCATCGCTCCGCACCTTGCGTGCCACCTCCGGCATGATCTCGGGCACCGGATTGCTGAGCGCAAAGATGATGGGTTTCTCGGCCATCAGCCCCAGCCATTCCTCGCGCAGCAGGCCGGGGCCGCTGAGCCCGATGAACACATCGGCCCCAGCCAGCGCGCCGGCCAGCGTCTTGCGGGCGCTGGGCGCCTGGGCGAACAGCGCCTTTTCCTTGGTGAGGTCGCTGCGGTCGGTGTCGATCACGCCCTTGCGGTCCACCAGCCAGAGGTGCTCACGTTGCGCGCCCAGCGACTGCAGGAGCTTCATCGAGGCAATGCCGGCCGCACCTGCCCCCACACAGACCACGCGGGCGTCTTCCACGCGCTTGCCTTGCAGTTCCAGCGCGTTGAGCAGGGCTGCGCAGAGCACGATGGCGGTGCCGTGCTGGTCGTCGTGGAACACCGGAATGTCGCAGCGCGCCTGCAGAGCCTCTTCGATCTCGAAGCAGGCGGGGGCGGCGATGTCTTCCAGATTGATGCCGCCAAAGGTGCAGGCGATGCGCGCCACGGTTTCGATGAAGGCCTTGGGCTCTTTCTCATCCACCTCGATGTCGAAGCAGTCGAGATTGGCAAAGCGCTTGAACAGCACCGCCTTGCCTTCCATCACCGGCTTGCCCGCCAGCGCGCCGCAATCGCCCAGGCCCAGCACTGCCGTGCCATTGCTGATCACCGCCACCAGATTGCCCTTGCCGGTGTAGCGGTAAGCGTTGGCGGGGTCTTCCTGGATGGCGATGACCGGCTCGGCGACACCCGGCGAGTAGGCCAGGGCCAGGTCTTCCGGTCCGTTGCAGGGTTTGGTGATGAGGGTGGCGAGTTTTCCGGGGGTGGGAAACTCGTGGTAGTGCAGCGCGGCTTCTTTGAGGGTGGTGGTCATGGTGATCGGTGCGTTGCCTGATTCCTGGGCGCGCCGTGGTGGGGGGAAACCTTGGGACAACAAAAAGGCCGCTGTTTGACGAGCGGCCTTTCGAGTGTGCTGCGAGATAACGCGGAGTGGCTTACTTGCCGCCGTAGCGCTTCTTGAACTTGTCGATGCGGCCACCGGTTTCTGCGACCTTGGTCTTGCCCGTGTAGAACGGGTGCGACAGGTGCGAGGTATCGAGGCTGACGATAGGCATCTTCACGCCATCGCGCTCAACGGTGTCCTTGGTCTTGACGGTCGAGCGAATGACGAAGCTCTGACCAGAGCCAGCGTCGCGGAAGACGACGGGGCGGTATTCGGGGTGAATGCCTTCTTTCATGGTGTTCTCGAAAGGGCTATGGGTAGCGGAAAAGGGCGCGAAGAATAGCGGCGTGCCCTGTGCTTGGCAACTTTTTGTCCGTTGCGGTGCTGGCCGCAGGGCCGAAACCCTTGTCGCTACTCGTTTTCGGGGTCGCAGCTCACTTCGAAACGGCCGGTGTCCTCGTCCACCGTCAGGTGCACCAGGATGGGCTGGCAGCAGACATGGCAGTCCTCGGTGTAGCTCTGCGAGCCGGCCGAGAGGTCGAGCTGCAGCTCGATTTCCTCCCAGCAATAGGGGCACTGCACTTTTTCCACTTCCAGTTCATAGCGGGCCATCAGAGCAACTCCGTCAACAGGGTATTCAGATGATCGCGGCCCAGCGGTGTGGGCCAGACGCGGATGCCATCCATGCCGATCAGGCCCTTCTGACGCTGCTTCGCGAGCCGGGGTTCCAGCGCGGCGAAAGCCAGGCCCGTGCGGGTCTCGAAGTCGGCCACGGCAAAGCCCTCGTGCAGGCGCAGGGTGTTCAGGCAGTACTCGAAGGCGAGATCGTCGCCCGTCACGCTTCGCATCTCCTGCAAAACGCGGGCACTGCCGGCCGTCTCCATGTAGGTCTTCGGGTGCTTGTGCCGCGCGCGACGCTCGATGCGATCAAGGTGCGTGCGCTTGCCGTGGGCGCCAGCGCCAATGCCCAGGTAGTCGCCAAAGCGCCAGTAGTTGAGGTTGTGCTGCGCTGCGCGGCCGGGCTGCGCGTAGGCCGAGGTTTCGTACTGGGCGTAACCGGCAGCCGCCAGCTGCTGCTGACCGGCTTCCAGCATTTCGTAGGCTGCATCGCTGTCGGGCAATGGCGGTGGCGCGGCAGCGAAGGCGGTGTTGGGTTCCAGCGTGAGGTGGTAGTAGCTGATGTGCTGTGGCGCCAGCGCAATCAACTGCGTCAGGTCCTGCGCGGCCTCGGCCACCGTCTGGGTGGGGAGCGCGAACATGAGGTCGAGATTGAGGTTGTCGATGCCGGCCGCGCGCGCCATCGCTACTGCGGCGCGCGCCTCATCGGCCCCGTGAATGCGGCCAAGGCGTTTCAGCTGGGCATCGTCGAGCGACTGCACGCCCATCGAAAGCCGGTTCACACCCGCCGCGCGGTAGTCGCGAAAGTGCTCGGCTTCTGCCGTGCCGGGATTGGCCTCCAGGGTGATCTCGATGTCAGTCGCGAAGGTCAGTCGCTGGGCCACGCCCTCCAGAATTGCGCCGATAGCCGCACCCGAGAACAGGCTGGGCGTGCCGCCGCCGAAGAAGATGCTGAGCAGCGGGCGCGGTTCCGGTGCATCCCGCAGCTCGTGGTCGAGGTCGCGCAGCAGGGCCGCCACGTAGTCCTGCTCGGGGATGGGCGCCTTCACCGCATGCGAGTTGAAGTCGCAGTAGGGGCACTTCTTCGCGCACCAGGGAATGTGGATGTAGAGCGAAAGTGGGAGAACCGGACCAGCGCGACTGCCTTGAATGGCAGTCGCGCCCGGTTCTCGCCCGCACAGGGATGTGCGGGCAGGGCTCAGCATGGTCGACGCACTCGCGCCAGGGATGGCAATGCCTGATAACTGAGAGTCACTCACCGGAACCACCACCAGCCCGCAGGCCAGAAGTGCCCGCCGCGCGCAAAGGTATTCGCGGCCTGCTCCATCGGGTTCTTTGCCGAGATGCCGCCCACTGCGAAGTAGAACGCGAAGAACAGCAGCCCCAGCCGCTCGTACTGGTGCGTGTGCGCCTGTTCGTGCAGACCAAATTGCAGCTCATCGTGCGAGCCGTACAGGCAGGCGCATTCCTGCGGTGCGCAGCGCGCGTAGAGCACCACATTGCCCAGCGTCAGCGCGCCGTTGCCGAGCGGGAAGTTCAACACCTGCAATGCGTTGTGCCCGCGCAGCAGGCGAGCGCCAAAGGGCAGCGCGCCCAGGGCCAGCAGCAGGCCGATGAGGCTCACCGGTGCAGCCCAGAGTTTGCCCACCACGTTGTTCATCCGGCGGGCAACTGGCGCAGCAGCGCGCGCATGGCCCGCGCGCGATGGCTGATGCGGTTCTTGAGGGCTGGCGCCAGTTCCGCTGAAGACTTGCCGTAGGCCTGCACCCAGAACAGCGGGTCGTAGCCAAAGCCGTTGTCGCCCTGCGGCGCTTCCAGAATGCGGCCGGGCCAGGTGCCCACCGCAATCAGCGGCACCGGGTCATCCGCGTGGCGCAGCCACACCAGCGCACTCACAAAGCGCGCGCTGCGCTGTGCGGCGGGCAGGCCCTGCAATGCGGTTAGCAGCTTGGCGTTGTTGGCGGCGTCATCCGAGGGCTCGCCGGCGTAGCGCGCCGAATACACGCCAGGTGCGCCACCCAGTGCGTCCACCTCCAGCCCCGAGTCATCCGCGATGGCGGCAAGCCCGGAGACTCGCGCGGCATGTCGCGCCTTGAGCAGCGCGTTCTCCACAAAGGTGGGGGCGGTTTCGGCCACCTCCTCGTTGCTGTAGTTGCTCACCAGCTGCACGGCAAAGCCGCGCGGCACGAGCAGGGCTTGCAGCTCCTTGAGCTTCTTGGCGTTGCGGCTGGCGAGAACGACGGTGGTCATGCCGCCATTGTCTCACTGCCCAGCGGTTAGATTGCGCGCATGCGCCGCTTTGCCCAGCTCTATCAGCAGCTCGATGCCACCACCGCCACCGGCGAGAAGCTCGCGGCCCTGCGCGCCTACTTTGCCGATGCGCAGGTGGCCGATGCCGACAAGGCCTGGGCGCTGTGGCTGCTGCTGGGCAATCGTCTCAAACGGCTGATTGCCCCGACCCTGCTGCGGCAGTGGGTGGGTGAGGCAACCATGCTTTCGCCCGCGCTGGTGGAGGCGAGCTATGCGCAGGTGGGCGATCTCGCCGAGACCATCGCGCTGTTGCTGGATACCCAGTCTGCGCGCGGCCCGAGGGCAAGCCCGCTCACGGTGAGCGAGGCCATTGCCGCCCTGCAGGCGCTGGGCACGGCACCGCCCGCGCAGCAGCGCGCCGCCGTGCTCGCCCAGTGGGCCGCGCTGCCCCGCGACGCCTGTTACCTCTACACCAAGCTGCTCACGGGGGCGCTGCGCGTGGGTGTGTCGGCAGGCCTCGCTGCCCGCGCCCTGGCCGAGCATGCAGACCTGCCGGTGACCACCGTGCAGCAGCGTCTGGCCGGCGACTGGCAGCCCTCGGCGCCGAGCTATGCCGCACTGCTCGCAGCCACCGATGCCGCCGAGCGCGACCTGAGCCAGCCCTATCCCTTCTGCCTCGCCTCGCCGCTCGAAGCCGAGCCCGAATCACTGGGCGAAGCCAGCGACTGGCTGTCCGAATGGAAGTGGGATGGCATCCGCGCGCAGGTGATTCGCCGCAACGGCGAAACCTGGGTGTGGAGCCGCGGCGAGGAGCGTCTGACCGGCCGCTTCCCCGAGGTGGAGGCCCTCGCTGCCACCTGGCCCGATGGCACGGTGGTGGATGGCGAAATCCTCGCCTGGCGGGATGGCGCCGCACTGCCATTTGCCCTGCTGCAAAAGCGCATCGGCCGCAAGACCGTGGGCAAGAAACTGCTCGCCGATGCGCCGGTCACGCTCATCGCCTACGACCTGCTCGAATGGCAGGGCGAAGACTGTCGTGCGCGGCCCTTGAGCGAGCGACGTGCGCAGTTGCAAGCACTCTCCAGCGATACCGGCCTGCAAGTCTCGACCTCACTCAGCGGCGACTGGCCCACCCTCGCCGCTGCGCGCGAAGAAGCCCGCAGTCGCGGCGTGGAGGGCCTGATGCTCAAGCGCCTCGACAGCGCCTATCTCACCGGCCGCAAGCGCGGCGCCTGGTACAAATGGAAAGTGGGCGCGCTCACTGTGGACTGCGTGCTGCTCTACGCCCAGGCCGGCCACGGCCGCCGCGCGAACCTCTACACCGACTACACGCTGGCCGTGCGCGATGGCGAGGCGCTGGTGCCCGTCGCCAAGGCCTACTCCGGCCTCACTGATGAAGAGCTGCTGGCCATGGACCGCTGGATACGCCAGCACACGCGCGAAACCTTTGGCCCCGTGCGCAGCGTGGAGCCTTTGCAGGTGTTCGAGATCGCCTTCGAGGGCATTCAGGCCAGCCCGCGCCACAAGGCTGGTGTGGCGCTGCGCTTCCCGCGCATCGCGCGCTGGCGACGCGACAAGAAGCCTGAAGACGCCGATACGCTGGCCAGCCTCAAAGCGCTGCTGCCGGCTGATGCAAAGGCTGCTGGATCGCCTCCAGCACCAGCTGCCACACCACCGGATTGAAGCCCAGTCCCAGGTGCGAGGCCGCCACCTCAATGTGGCGCACGTGCGGGCTGATGCGGTCGATGGCAGCAGTGCGGCCCACGATGCCATCGGTGCGGCTGATGATGCTGGTGAGCGGCTGTTGAATGGGCCGCACGTCGCGCGCGGCCACCTGTGCTTCGATCCAGTCCAGATCCAGCCCCAGCCGGCGCAGCGCCGTGGCCGCGGCGGTGTACTTGGGGCCACCGATGATCGGCGAGCCCAGCGTGATCACCCGGTTCACTGCCTGCGGCAGATCGCGCGCTACCTCGCGGGCAATGGTGCCGCCCAGGCTCCAGCCCACCAGAGTGAGTGGCTCGCCCAGCGCCTCGGCACGGCGTGCCACGTGCTCCACCATGAGCGTGCAGAGAAAGGCCACACCAGCCTCGCCGCGATAGGGATTTTTCTGCGGTGTGCCCCAGCTCGGGTGCAGGTCAGCCAGCGTGTGCCTGAGGTTCAGGCCCGCGCGATTCAGCCCTAAGCCCCAGCCTTCGCAGGCCACGCCATGTCGCGCCAGATGCCGCCGCAGCGGGTAGGTGGAGACATCGCCCGCGCCATAGCCCGGCAGCACCAGCACGGGGCTTGCCGTTGCGAGTCGCGCTGCAACCGGCACCCGCTGGCGCAGCGCCGGCACCATGAGCGCGAGATCGCGCAGCACCCGCAGCTCGCCCCACAGCGCCGCCCGCGAGGGCGGAGCAATTGGCAGAGTCTCGTCGCGCATGCCTACTTCTTGGCGGCCGGCTTGGCGAGCAACAGGCCGCGCTTTTCTGCCAGCGGTGCGATGTCGGGTGCCGCGCCCGTGAACTCGCGGAACAGGCGCCCGGCATCTGCCGTGTTGCCACGGCTCAAAATCTTCGCGCGGTAGAAATCGCCATTCGCGCGCTGCAAGCCGCCGTGATCGTCAAACCACTGCTCGGTGTCCGCCGCGAGCACGGCCGTCCAGGTGTAGGCGTAGTAGCCCGCCGAGTAGCCGCCCGCGAAGATGTGCGAGAAGTAGGCGCTGCGGTAGCGCGGCGCGACGGGGCTGTAGTTCACACCGGCCTTCTTGAGTGCGGCGGCCTCAAAGGCCAGCACGTCCTTCGCAGCGGGAGCCTCTGCGGCGCTGAGCTGATGCCAGGCCTGGTCGAGCAAGGTGGCGGCCAGCACTTCGCCGGTTTCAAAACCCTGGTTGAACTTGGCCGCCGCGTCGAGCTTGTCCAGCAGCGCCTGCGGAATGGCCTCGCCCGTTTGATAGTGCTTGGCAAAGTTGGCGAGCACGGTGGGGTCGCTGGCCCATTGCTCGTTGGCCTGCGAGGGGTATTCCACAAAATCACGCGGCACGGCAGTGCCCGCCAGCGTGGGGTAGCGCGCCTCGGAGAAGAGCCCATGCAGCGTGTGGCCGAACTCGTGGAACAGCGTCTCGGTTTCGGCGGCCGTGAGCAGCGTGGGCTGGCCGGCCGGCGGCTTGGGGATGTTGAGGTGGTTGGCGATGACCGGCTTGGTGCCGAAGAGCTTCGAGGGCCGCACATAGCTATTCATCCACGCGCCGCCCTGCTTGTTGTCGCGCGCGTAGTTGTCGGCAATGAACAGCGCCATCGGGCTGCCGTCGCGGTCGAAGATTTCATACAGCTGCACGTCGTCGCGGTACAGCGGCAGATCGTTGCGCGGCTTGAAGGTGATGCCGTAGAGCTGGGTTGCGGCATAAAACACGCCATCCACCAGCACGCGGTTCAGCTCGAAGTAAGGCTTCACTGCGGCTTCGTCGATGGCGTACTTCTGCTTGCGCAGCTGCTCGGCGTAGTACTGCCAGTCCCAGGCTTCGAGTTTGAAAGACTTGGTCTTGCTGGCTTTCGACTCCGCGTCGATGAGCTTCTGCATCTCTACCGCCTGCGCCTTGGCGCTGTTGAAGGCGGCTACCGCCAGTGGGTTGACCACGCC
>CAMTXV010000281.1:0-2261 GCA_947085665.1 uncultured Sinobacteraceae bacterium
CAATGCCCCTCAATCGTCCGCCAAGGCGCCCATGGCGGCTACAATGCGCGCCCTTCAAGCACAACCGAAAGCCCGTTCATGCTGCGTAGCCATTACTGCGGTCAGGTCACTGAAACCCTGGTCGGCGAGACCGTTTCTGTTTGTGGCTGGGTGCACCGCCGCCGCGACCACGGAGGCGTGATTTTCATCGACCTGCGTGACCGCGAAGGTCTGCTGCAGTGCGTGTTTGACCCCGATGCGGTGGAGGCCTTTGCCGCTGCCGACAAGCTGCGCGGCGAGTATGTGGTGCAAATCACGGGCCGCGTGCGTGCGCGCCCGGCCGGCACCACCAATGCCAACCTCGCCAGCGGCCAGGTGGAGCTGCTGGGCAAGGACGTAAAACTGCTCAACAAGGCCGAGACTGCGCCCTTCCACCCCGATGACGAGACGGTGGGCGAAGAGACGCGCCTGAAGTACCGCTACATCGACCTGCGCCGCCCGGCCATGCAGAAGAACCTGCGCCTGCGCCACGAGGTGGTGAAGCGCATTCGCAACTTCATGGATGCGAAGGGTTTTATCGACGTTGAAACGCCCATCCTCACCCGCGCCACGCCCGAAGGCGCTCGCGACTACCTGGTGCCGTCACGCACCCACCCGGGGCAGTTCTTTGCGCTCCCCCAGAGTCCGCAGCTGTTCAAGCAGCTGCTGATGATGTCTGGCCTCGATCGCTACTACCAGATTGCCCGCTGCTTCCGCGACGAGGACCTGCGCGCTGACCGCCAGCCAGAGTTCACGCAGCTCGACGTGGAAACCAGCTTTCTCGACCAGGCCGAAATCATGGCCATTATCGAAGAGCTGGTGAAGCATCTGTTTCAGGATCTGCTCAATGTGGACCTCGGCACGCTGCCGCACATGAGCTACGACGAAGCCATGCGCCGCTACGGTTCGGACAAACCCGACCTGCGCAACCCGCTGGAACTGCACGACGTCAAGGACCTCGTCAACGACGTGGACTTCAAGGTGTTCGCCGGCCCCGCCAACGATGCCAAGTGCCGCGTCACCGCGCTGCGCGTGCCGGGCGGTGCGAGCCTGCCGCGCTCTAAGATCGACGGCTACACCGAATTCGTGAAGCTCTACGGTGCCAAGGGCCTGGCCTACATCGTGGTGAACGAGTGGAGCACGAAGGGTCGCGAAGGCTTGCAGAGCCCCATCGTGAAGAACCTGCACGACCGCGCGCTGGCCGGCGTGATTGAGCGCACCGGGGCGAAAGACGGCGACCTCATCTTCTTTGGTGCCGACAAATCCGGCGTGGTCAGTGATGCCCTGGGTGCGCTGCGCATCAAGCTCGGCAACGACCTGGGTCTGACCGAAAAGGGCTGGAAGGCCCTGTGGGTGGTGGACTGGCCCATGTTCGAGTGGGACGACCGCGATGGCGGCCGCTGGGTTTCGCCGCATCACCCCTTCACGGCGCCCAAGCAGTTCGACGCCCAGGCCATTCGCAACCAACCGGGTGCGATCGTGTCTCAGGGCTATGACATCGTTCTCAATGGCGTTGAGCTCGGCGGCGGCAGCGTGCGCATCCACACCACGGAAGTGCAGCAGGCCGTGTTTGATCTCCTGGGCATCACGCCCGAGGAGCAGCAGGAAAAGTTCGGCTTTCTGCTGGAAGCGCTCAGCTATGGCGCGCCGCCGCACGGCGGTCTGGCCATTGGTATCGACCGCATGATCATGCTGATGGCTGGTGGCAGCTCCATCCGCGAGGTGATTGCCTTCCCCAAGACGCAGACCGCGCATTGCCCGCTCACCAACGCGCCGGGGCTGGTGGATGCCAAGCAGCTGCGCGAGCTGCACGTGAAGAGCACCGTCGCGCCTGCGCCGGCCGCTCACTAAACCGCTTCACATCGAGGATTGCCTGATGAAGGTGCACAAGAAACTGGGTCTGGTGTCGGCATGCACAATCACTGCTGCCGCCTTGCTGACGAGCTGTGGCGGCCTGGGTGAGGGCACCTTGCCGGTGAGCGCGGTGATTCAACCCCTGGGTGGTCTTGAGGGTGCTGCCAGCACCACGGCCTACACCTGCCTGAATACGGGCCTGACCTACATCGTCGACTTCAGCAATGGCAGCCGAGGGGACTTCACCACCCGGGCCACCTACACCAGCTCCAACCCTGCGGTTGCCCAGGTGAGCAACCTGGATGTGCCGGTGCCGGGTCAGCCCAATACCTTCTACTCGCGCGGCACGGTCGTGGGCGTGGGCGAAGGCACGGCCCCCATCACGGCGC
>CAMTXV010000282.1:0-9391 GCA_947085665.1 uncultured Sinobacteraceae bacterium
CAAGTCCCGTCGAGCCCGCCATTTCTTGTCCTTTGGGCAATTATCCGGTAGAATGCAGCCTTATGCTCCTCACTCAATCTCAGAAATCAAGTCCTTCGCGCGCCCACCGGCAAGTCCGGAGCCAGCTTGTGGCCCTCGCGTTCCAGTTCGATGCGCATCGCCGCCATGAAGTTGTGCGCCTGCCGGTATTCGGCCACGCTGGAGATCATCGGCAGCATGATCTTCATTTCGCCGAAACGGCTAGCGCGCAAGAGCGCGCGTACCTGGGTGCGAAACAGCTCCGGCTCTTTCAGACAGAGGCGAATCGCGCGCAGGCCCAGCGCCGGGTTGTTGGGGGTGGGGCCTAGGCGCGCACCAGAGTCCACCTGTTTGTCGGCGCCGAGATCGAGCGTGCGGATGGTGAGCGGACCCTTCACGGCGCTCACGACCTTGGCGTAGGCCTCGAACTGCTCCTCTTCGCTCGGCAGGTCCTTGCGATTCATGTAGAGGAATTCGGTGCGGTACAGGCCCACGCCTTCGGCACCCAGCTCAGCGGCATGCACGGCGTCGTCCGGCGATTCAATGTTGGCGAGCAGGCGAATCCTCACGCCATCTTTGGAGATGGCGGGCTTGTCGCGCAGCAGTTGCAGGGTGGCGCGATCCTGCGCGAGCTTGGCCTGTTTGGTCTTGAAGAAATCGAGCGCCTGGGCATCGGGGGCAGCCAGGGCATGGCCCTGCTCGCCATCGACGATGACGGTTTCGCCCTCGCGCAGCCATTTGCGCGCATCGCGCAGACCGACGATGGCGGGGATCGACAGCGAGCGCGCCAGAATGGCGGTGTGGCTCAGCGGCCCGCCGAACTCGGTGATGAAGGCCACCACCTTTTGCTGGCTGAGCAGAATGATGTCGGCCGGCGTGATGTCGTCGGCGACGATCACGGTGGGCTCGGCGATATCGAACTTCGGAGCACCTTCCTGTGCGGCAGCGGGCTGGGCCTGCTTCATCAGCACGCGCAGGATGCGGTCCACCACATGGCCCACGTCATCCTTGCGGGTGCGCAGGTAGGGGTCGTCCATCTGGTCGAAGATGGCCACCATCGCTTCACGCGTGCGATTGAGTGCGGCCTCGGCATTCAGCCGCTGGGTGCGGATGTTGCCGATGGTGGTATCGACGATGGAGCGGTCATCCATCATCAGCAGATGGGTGTCGATGAAGGCGGCGATATCGCCGGGCGTGCCGGGCGGAATCTGCTCGCGCACGGCGCGCAGCTCATCGCGCGCGCGCCGCTGGGCGCCATAAAAACGGGTGATCTCGTGTTCGATGTCGCCGGGCTGCAGCTGCCGCTCGGGGATTTCCAGATCCGTAGCGTGCAGGCGCTGCACGCGGCCAATAGCGACCCCGCGCGAAACGCCGATGCCGTTGAGCCAGAGACTCATTGTTCGCTCCGCGAAAAAATGATTGCGGATTGCGGATTGCGGATTGCGGAATCAACCGCAGCAAGCGCGCTGCGGCGTTGCGGCTTTGTCATTCCGCAATCCGCAATCCGCATTTCGCAATCAAAGCTCACGCTTCTTCCCCAAATTTGTCAGCCACCAGCGCTGCCAGCTCCTCGATGGCCTGTTCGGCATCCTCGCCTTCGGCGATGAGCGTCACCTGGCTGCCGATGCCGGCAGCCAGCATGATGATGTTGAGGATGGATTTGGCCGAAACCTCACGGCCGTCCTTCTTCAGGCGCACATCGGCGGTGAACTTGTTGGCCAGTGTCACCAGCTTGGCCGAGGCGCGCGCATGCAGGCCGAGCTTGTTGATGATCTCCACCGTGCGTTCCACGGCCTTGCCGCCGGCCGCTGGTATGGCGGCTGCGGAGGTGGCGGTTGCAGTGGGGCTGCCCTGCTGGGGGCACCGCACCACGCCCTGCTGACCGCCCTCGACGGCGGCCTGAGCCAGGGCATCGAGCGACAGCGTGGCGCTGTGAAATACCCGCATCAGCATGGGCAGATTCACGCCGGCCACAGCGGCCGTGTTCGGCCGCGCCATCGACAGCTTGTGGGCGACATTGCTGGGCGTGGAGCCGTAGGCATCGGTGAGCAGCAGCACGCCGTCGCCGCTATCCAGGTGTTCGAGCATGCGGGTGCCTTGCAGCATCGGGCCTTCGTGGGACTGCACGAGACGCACTTCCAGCACGTCGGCACGCAGGCTTAAGCCCCCCAGCATTTCGTCGAGGGTGTCGAGCAGAAATCGCCCGAGCTTGCCGTGGGTGACCAGCAAAACGCCGCAGCTCATGTGAGTTCCCTGTGCTTGATGACGACTTGTTTGAAATGTTGTTTGAAATGCGGTGCGAGCTGTTCCACCAGATACACGCTGCGGTGCTGCCCGCCGGTGCAACCGACCCCCACGGTGACATAGGCGCGATCCTGTGCCTCGTAGGCGGGCAGCCAGCGTTCCAGAAACCGGGTGATGTCGGCCTGCATGGCCTGCACTTCGGTCTGTGCGCCAAGGTACTCCGCCACTGCGGCATCGCGCCCGCTCAGCGGACGCAGCGCGGGCACCCAGTGCGGGTTGGGCAGGCAGCGCACATCGAAGAGGTAGTCCGCCCCGTTCGGAATGCCGTTCTTGAAGCCAAACGACAGAAACAGCACCGAGAGCTTGGCAGCACCGCCGGGCATGCGGGTATCGATGGCCGTGCGCAGCTCATGCAGGTTGAGCCGCGTGGTGTCGAGGGTCACGTCCGCCGCATTGGCGATGGGCGCCAACAGGGCGCGCTCCTGGCGAATGGCTTCCACCAGCGAAGTTTGTCCGTCCGACAGCGGATGCTTGCGGCGGGTCTCGCTGTAACGCTTGAGGATGATTTCTTCCTCGGCAGTGAGAAACAGCACGTCCACATCCACCCCGCGCGTGCGCAGGGATTCGAGGTGCTCCGGGAAGTAAGCGATCTGCGTCGGCGACTCGCGTGCATCCACACCAATCGCCATGCGGGCATAGCGCGGGTCGTTGTTGATCAGCGCATGCGCCACCAGCGGCTCGACGAAATCGAGCGGGATGTTGTCGATGCAGTACCAGCCGAGATCCTCATACTGGCGAAGCGCCACCGTTTTGCCGGCTCCGGACAGGCCGCTGACAACAACCAGTTTCATGTCCGGGGCGCGTGGGGTGCTTAGCTGCGGCTGGCGATCAGCGCGAACAGTGCGGCGTCGTCAGCGGCGGCGCGGGCCTGTTTGCAGAAGCCTTCATCGGAGAACAGCTCGGCGATGGCGGCCAGATGCTTCAAATGGGTTTCAGTGGCCTGCTGGGGCACGATGAGGCCAAACATGAGGTCAACCGTATTGCCGTCGTGGGCGTCGTAGTCCACCGGGTGCTTGAGGCGAATCAGGGCGCCGATGGAGCCTTCCACACCCGACATGCGGCCGTGCGGGATGGCCACACCATGGCCCAGACCGGTGGAGCCGAGCTTTTCGCGGGAGGTGAGCGCGGTGAAGATCTCGCCTTCGGTGACGGTGCCGCTGCCCTTCGCCAGCAATTTGCTCATTTCCTCGAGCGCGCGCTTCTTGCTGGTGACAGTGACGCCGGCAACGACGCGGGGTGCTGCGAGGATTTCAGTGAGTTTCATGGGGTTCTCGTCCAGATCGTGATGTGGTTATCGCGGTTCGCTGCATGATAGCGGTCCGCGCAGCGCCCAACAAAAACGGGACGCCTGAGCGTCCCGTTCTTTGGTTGAAGCGCCTTGCTACATCGCGGCTTGCTGGGCGGTCTGGTGGTGCACCACTTCGGAGGCGTGGTGGTCGCGGCGCTTGTCTTTGTGCTTGCGGGCCTGTTGATCGAGCTTGTCTACCAGTAGGTCAATCGCGGCATACAAATCGGTGTGGATGCTCTCTGCGTGCAGCTTGGCACCCGAGCAATGAACCGTCGCCTCCGCCTTCTGTCGATCTTTTTCCACCGAGACGATGACTTGCCCATTGAGCAGGTGATCGCAATGGCGTTCGAGTCGCTGCATCTTTTCCCTGACGTAGGCCTTGATGGGCGCGGTCAGTTCGAGATGGTGGCCGGAGATGGTCAGGTTCATTCAGATACTCCTTCTCACAAATGGGCTGCCCTTTGAGCCGGGGCGCCGTTCGGCGTCGCAGTGGCGGTTGCCAGGCGATTCGTCAGCCGTCTAGTGACAGTGCATCGGGACGGGCGGTTCACGGATCGCTTGCAAGCGTTGCGGATTTTTCGGTTAGAGCGGTCTCCGTTCGTGTGAGGGCGGCAGGTTCAGGGCTTCACGATATTTGGCGACGGTACGCCGCGCAACCTGAATGCCTTCCTTCTGCAAGAGGTCTGCCAAGGTGGCGTCGGACAAGGGCTGCGCCGGATTTTCGGCAGCAATCAAGCGCTTGAGCATGGCCTGGATGGCCGTGGCCGAAGCCACGCCGCCATCGCTGGTTTGCACGTGAGAGCTAAAAAAGTGTTTGAGTTCAAAGAGTCCGCGCGGAGTCAGCAGATATTTGTTGGCCGTGGCGCGAGACACCGTGGATTCATGAATTCCCAGCTGACCGGCCACATCGCGCAGCACCAGCGGTCGCATCGCCTCAGGGCCGTAGTCCAGAAACGCGCGCTGCTCTTCGACGATGCACTGCGCCACGCGCAGCAAGGTGTCGTTGCGCGATTGCAAGCTGTGCAGAAAGTAGCGCGCCTCCTGCAGGTGCGTCTTCATGGTCAGCTGGTCTTTCGAGCTGTCGGCGCGCTTCACCATTGCAAGGTAATGCGGGTTGATGCGCACGGCGGGGGTCGACTCGCGGTTCAAGCCCACCTTCCAGCGACCCTGGTGCTTCGTCACGAATACATCAGGCTCGATGTAATCGCTCTCATGCGCCGCATAAGGGCGGCCCGGGTGCGGCTGCAGGCGCTGGATCAGCGCCAGCGCCACCCGCAGGCTGGCTTCGTCGTGGCCGGTGGCGCGCTTCAGGCCCGGGTAGTCGCGGCGCGCGAGCAGTGGCAGGTGGCGATCCACCAGCGTCAGTGCCAGAGCGTGCCCGGCTTGCGTGGCATCGAGCTGCTGCAGCTGCAGGCGCAGACACTCGCCGAGGTCGCGCGCAGCAACGCCCGGTGGGTCGAAGTCCTGCACTTTTTTGAGCACGCGCTCCACCTGCTCAGGTGCCAGGCCAAAGGCGCCGCGGAAGTGCTCGCAGGCTTCCTCCCAGCCTTCCAGATAACCATCATCGTTCACCGCATCGATGAGGTAGTCGGCCACCTCGGCCTCCCACTCCTTCAGCGGCAAGAGGCCCGCCTGCCAGCGCAGATGCTCCAAGAGCGTCTCGCCGCTGTGCTGATTGGCACGACGAAACTCGGCGAGGTCATCGTCATCGCTGTTGTTGTCGGACTTCGTCGGTGTGTCGTAGATGTCGCCCCAGTCGGCATCGACCGGCATCTCGTCGCTCATCGGTTCGTCGCCGCGCACTTCGGTGGCCGCGACTTCGGCGGCAAGACCATCGCTGGCGTCGACGCTGCTGCGCTCAACCTCGTTGGGGAGATCGACGGCGAATTCTTGGAGCGATTCCAGAGATTCCAGATCAGGGCTGTCGTCGTCGGTCAGCTCCAGCATCAGGTTCGATTCGATCGCCTGCTGGATTTCCTGCTTGAGATCGAGTGTCGAGAGCTGCAACAGGCGGATCGCCTGCTGCAAGGCCGGCGTCATGGTCAACGCCTGTCCGGTGCGCATTCCTAGCGCTTGCTTCATGTCCTGTGTGCTCTCGGCGTCATGCGCGCATTGTAGCGGTATGACTTTTGCTTAAGCGGCCTGTTTTCTTGGTGTGAGGGCGCGCCTTCGGCGCTGTAAGGGCATCGGCGTCGCTGCGCTTGCCGACTGTGAGGACGCGCCTGCGGCGCTGTGAGGAAAAGCCAAGACGCCCCGCACTGGTCTTCGGGCTTTTCCTCACAGCGGCAAGGCCGCATCCTCACAGCAAGCCGCGCAGCGGCGAGCGTCCTCACAGGGCGCGTTAGCGCCCGTCCTTACAGCCTGAAGTCTTCGCCCAGATACACCTTGCGCACAGTGGCGTTTTCCAGAAGCTCCGTCGGCGTGCCAGTGGCAATCACCGTGCCCTCCGCCAGAATGTAGGCGCGCTCGCACAGCGAGAGCGTCTCGCGCACGTTGTGGTCGGTAATCAGCACGCCGATGCCGCGGGCCTTCAGGTGATGGACGATGCTCTGGATGTCCTGCACCGCAATGGGGTCGACGCCGGCAAAGGGTTCGTCGAGCAGGATGAAGCGCGGGTTGGCGGCGAGCGCGCGGGCAATTTCCACGCGGCGGCGCTCGCCACCCGAGAGGCTCTGGCCCAGGCCGTCGCGGATGTGCGTGATGTGCAGCTCTTCCAGCAGGCGTTCCAGTTCGGCCTTGCGCTGCGTTTTGTCGAGATCCTTCCGGGTTTCGAGAATCGCCAAAATGTTGTCGGCGGTGGAGAGCTTGCGGAACACGCTCGCCTCCTGCGGCAGATACCCAATGCCGCGCTGGGCACGCGCGTGCATGGGCAGCTTGGTGATGTCCACACCATCCAGCTCCACCACGCCGCCATCGGCCGGCACCAGGCCCACCACCATGTAGAAGCTGGTGGTCTTGCCCGCGCCGTTGGGGCCCAACAGACCCACAATCTCGCCGGCGGTCACTTCCAGCGAGACATCGCGCACCACATTGCGCTTCTTGTAGCTCTTGACGAGATTGCGAGCGCTGAGCTTCGCGGGCGTATTGCTCATGGGCCCTGCTCCGGCACATCAATGACGATGCGCACCTGACCGCTCTCGCCGCCCGAGGCCTGCACGCGGCGGTTGGCCACGTCGTAGCGGATGTCCTCGCCGTTCAACTCATCCTTGTCGCGCTCCAGATGCGCTGCACCGGTGAGCTGGATGGTCTGCGTGGCCGAGCGATACACCATCTTGTTGGCGTGCCCGTCCACCACCGAATCCTGCGCGGTGTTGCCCATGTGCTTGAGCGTGGCGGGGGAGCCGGTGATGCTGATCTCGTAGGGGTTCTTCTTGCCGCCGGTCTGCTGCAATTCCAGCCGTGCGCCGCGCAGTTCGAGGGTTTTGGAGATCATCACCACATCGCCGGTGTAGATCATCATGCCCTCCTGCCACTCGCCGTTCTTGGCGGTGATGGTGATGGGGCCGGAGACCCGCTGCTTGCTGCTGGTGGCAGCCGCCAGCTGCGCGCTGGCGGGAGTCACCAGAGCCAGGCCGAGCAGCAGTGCGGCGGTGGTGGGGTAGCGCGTACTAATCGCCAAGCACATAACTCAATTCCGGTTGCGTCATCTTCAGGGTCTTGCCATCGAAGCCGGCGGTGAAGCCCTTGGCCTTGGCGTTGCGCGTGGCGCTGTTCAATACCAGCGGCTGGGTGGAGTAGAACTGCCGCTTGGCATCGTCCACCCACACCTCGCTGCCGGCAAAGGTAAACGGTTCGCCGCTGCTCCAGCGGCCGGTGCCTTCGACAGGCTTGTGCAGCAGCAAACGTTTCTCCCCGGCGGCAACGGTGCCGCTGGGCGAGCGCAGCGTCCACGGTGCCGCACCGCCCGAAAGCCCCACAGCCTCCAGATTAGTGAGCTTGGCTGCGCCGCCATCGAAGTAGTCGGCAGTATCGGCGGTGAGCCGCACCAGCGGTTGGCCCGTGTCGTCGGTGCGCAGGGCGCTGAGTTTCTCGATGCGATAGCGCGGCGCATCGCTGGCCACGGCGTCAGTGCTGGTGTCTGGGGTGCCGCCGCCCTGCCAGAGCAGCACCGCCACCATCACCAGTAGCAAGGCAAGACCGGTGAGCGTGGCGCGGCTCATGCGTCGACACCCTGTGCGGCAAGAATGAAATCCACCGCCTCGCGCACCGCGCCATCGCCACCCCTGGCTTCGCTCACCCAATGCGCAGCAGCCTTGGCCTTGCGATGGGCATCGCCGGGTGCAAGGGCCAGGCCCACCTGTTCGAACAGCGGCAGATCGGGAGTGTCGTCACCCATGTGCGCCATCTGCGCATCGCTCAAGCCCAGCTTGGCCTTGAGCGATTCATAGGCCGGCAGCTTGTGTTCGGTGGCGAGCCAGATATGCGGCACGCCAAGGTATTCGAGTCGCATCTGCATCGCCGCACTGGGGCGCCCGGAAATCACTGCCACCTCGATGCCGTTCTTCATGAGCAGTTTGAGGCCCAGACCATCGCGTACGTTCACGGCCTTGATCTCCTCGCCATCGTGGGTGAGGTAGAGCTTGCAGTCGGTCATCACGCCGTCGATGTCGAAGATCACGCAGCGGATGTTTTTTGCGCGCTCGGTGGGGCTGATCTGGTTCATGGCTTGCTCAAAACAAGTGAAGAAACCGTAGCGAGCATGGCAAGCCACAAGGAACTAGGAGCGCAGCAACCGCAGCGCACTGAAGTGCGTGAGGACTGCGAGCACCGCATGACGCGGTGGATTGTCAGCGCAGTAGGTTTATTCACTTGTTTTCACACCACTCCTGCTCGGAGCAGGTCTTGCAAATGAATCACGCCGGCCAGCCTGCCCGCGTCATCGCAGACCATCAGCGCGGTGATCTTGCCGGCTTCCATCTTCTGCACGGCTTCGGCTGCCAGCGCCGAACCCGCAATGCGCTTGCCGCCGCGCGTCATCACCTGGCCCACGGGCACGGTGCGCACATCGGCGGCCGAGTCGAGCACGCGGCGCAAGTCACCGTCCGTGAACACGCCCTGCACGATGCCGTTCGCATCGACGATGGCGGTCATGCCCAGTCCCTTGCGGGTCATCTCCATCAGTGCTGTGGTGAGTGGCACTTCGGCAGTGACCTTGGGCAGGCGCTCGCCCTTCTGCATGAGGCTTTCGACGGTGAGCAACAGACGACGGCCCAGCGCGCCACCGGGGTGACTGAAGGCGAAGTCCTCCGGCGTGAAGCCTCGCGCTTCCAGCAGGGCCACGGCCAGCGCATCGCCCATGGCGAGCGTGGCGGTGGTGCTGGCGGTGGGGGCCAGGTTCAGTGGGCAGGCCTCCTGCGCCACGCTTACATCCAGATGCGCATCGCCGGCCTTCGCCAGCGTGGAGCCGGGCTTGCCCGTCATCGACACCAGCGGCACGCCCATGCGCTTGATCAGCGGCAGGATGGTGAGCACCTCGGCGGTCTCGCCGGAGTTGCTGATGGCAACCACCACGTCATTGCGCATGATCATGCCGAGGTCGCCGTGGCTGGCCTCGCCCGGATGCACGAAGAAACTCGGCGTGCCGGTGCTGGCGAGCGTCGCGGCAATCTTGCCGCCGATGTGCCCGCTCTTGCCCATGCCGGTGACGACGACGCGGCCGGTCGCGCCGGCGAGCAGGTCGAGGGCGCGGACGAAATTCGCGTCGAGCGCGCCGGCCAGCGCCACGAGGGCCTGCGCCTCGAGCCCGAGCACGCGCCGCGCCGAGGCGAGGTCCGGCGCGGC
>CAMTXV010000283.1:0-7861 GCA_947085665.1 uncultured Sinobacteraceae bacterium
CCCTACACGACGCTCTTCCGATCTCGAGTTCTTTCGCCATCGCGCGGGCTTGTTCAGCCGAGGTTGCGAGACGGCCTTCAGGCACCGCGATGCCGTAACGGGCGAAGAGGGCCTTCGCCTGGTATTCGTGAAGATTCATGGATGCTCCGGGGGACCTAAAGCAGATTGGGGAGGGAGACGCTTGCACTGCGCGTCTTTGCGAAGTGGCGCGATTCTCGCTCATGAGGCGGTCGCGCGGCAAAAGAAGCCGGTGGGCCAAGGGTAGACTTTGGTCTCCCCGTTCAGGCTGATGGTGTCACCGCATGTTGACCAAGCTCATTATTTTCGCCGTGCTCGCCATCATTGCCTGGCGCCTGTGGCATGGCGTTGTCGTGAAGCGCGGCCCGCCACCCCCGCCCGGCGGCTTTACCCCCAACCCCGAGCAACTCGTGCGCTGCGACCGCTGCGGCGTGCGGGTGCCCGCCAGCGAGATTGGCGCCATTCGCGCCAACTGCCGTCAGTGCGCTGAGCGCGGATGAGCGAGGCCCCGCGCCCCTCGCTGGCCGCCGACGACTGGCGGCTGCTGCAATCGCTGGGGCTTTACCGGCTGGTGCTGGTCATTCTGCTGGTCACCCTGCAGGAAAGCGGCGCCATCAACCAGCTGTTCGAGCAGGTGCTGTCCGGCCTGTTTCACGGCGCCTGCCGCGCCTATGCGCTCATCGCCCTGCCGCTGGTGCTGATGACGCTGTACCGAAAGCCCGGCCTCACCACGCAGGTGATCGTCAACTTTGCGGTGGATACCCTGGCCATTGGCACCCTGGTGTTCGCCAGCGGCGGCGTGAGCGCAGGCTTAGGGATGCTGCTGGTGCCCTCGGTGGTGGGCACCAGCCTGTTGCTGTCGATGCGGCTTGGCCTGCTCGCCGCCGCCACCGGCACCCTGGCGATGTTCGGGCAGGAATTTGCCCGGCAGTTCCCCACGCTCTATTCGCCCTCCGATTTCACCGCCACCGGCGTGCTGGGCGTGATGTTTTTCGTCACCGCCACCGCGGCCGGCGCGGTGGCGCGCCGCGCCCGCAAGAGCGAGGCGCTGGCCCGGCAGGTGGGCAGCGAGTTTGCCGACCTCTCACGGCTCAATGAAGTGGTGCTCGACACCATGCAGACCGGCGTGGCCGTGGTGGATGGCCAGGACGAAATCCGCGCCCTCAACCCGGCCGCCGCCCGCCTGCTCGATACCGGGGCGGAGCGTTCACTGGCGCTGGTGTCGCCCGGCGTGGCGCGAGCACTGGCCCGCTGGCGCGCCGGCTCGGCCAGTCCCGAGCCGCCCATCGCCCCCATCACCCCCGGCGGCACCGAGCTGCTGGCGCGCTTCCGGCGGCTGGGTGCGGCCCCCGAAGCCCCCGTGCTCATCCTGCTGGAAGACGCCGCCCGCATCCGCGACCAGGCGCAGCAGATCAAGCTCGCCGCCTTGGGGCGCCTCTCGGCGAGCATCGCGCACGAAATTCGCAACCCGCTCTCGGCCATCAGCCATGCCAGCCAGCTGCTGGCGGAATCTCCCGCGCTCACGCCGGCAGACCAGCGCCTGATCGACATCGTTCAGCGCCACAGCGCGCGCATCAACACCATCGTCAAAGACGTACTCGATCTTTCGAAAGGCGCAGCACACCCGCAAACCTTCACCCTGCTGCCCTGGCTGGAACAGATGCTGGGTCAGTACCGCGAAGCCCATCCGCAGCGGGTTTCCGCCCTGCTATGCCCGCCCGACCTCGTGGCGCGGTTCGACCCGCACCACTTGCAGCAGGTGCTGTTCAACCTGCTCGACAACGCCTGGCTGCATGGCGCCAAGGGCGCGGCCGCACCGCGCGTGCAGGTGGCCGCGCGCATGCTGTACCTGCAGGGTGGCGCGCTGGAGATCAGCGACGACGGCCCCGGCGTGCCGCCCGAGACACTGGAACAGCTCTTCGAGCCCTTCTTCACCACCGAGGCGCAGGGCACGGGGCTGGGGCTTTATCTGACCCGCGAGCTGTGCACCTACAATCAGGCCAAGCTCAGCTACCACCCGGCCGAAGCCGGCGGGGCGCTGTTCCGCATCACTTTCGTGGCCCCCTGAAACCCCTCCCCTGCCGACATGCCCTCTGCCAGCGCCCTCATCGTTGATGACGAAGCCGACATCCGCGAACTGGTGGAGATGACCCTGATGCGCATGGGGCTGAAAACCGCTGCCGCCGCCACCGTGGCCGAAGCGCGCGAGCAGCTGGATGCCCAGCGCTTCGACCTCTGCATCACCGACATGCGCCTGCCCGATGGCCGCGGGCTGGAGCTGGTACGCGACTACCACGACAAGCTGCCCATCGCCGTGATCACCGCCTACGGCAATGCCGAGATGGCGGTGGAAAGCCTGAAGGCCGGCGCTTTCGATTTCGTCAGCAAGCCGGTGGACCTCTCGGCACTGCGCAAGCTGGTGGATACCGCGCTGAAGCTGCGCCAGCCGGCTGCTGCGCCCGTGGCTTCTGCTCCCGCTGCTGCGCCCAGCAAGGAGCGCGCGCTGGCCAGCGCCGAGCCTGCTGCATCTGCCGCATCGACCGACCAGGGCGGCCTTTTGGGCAATGCCAGCGGCGTGCAGCAGCTGCGCGCCATGATCGACAAGCTGGCCCGCAACCAGGCGCCCGTGCACATCACCGGCGAGAGCGGCACCGGCAAGGAACTCACCGCCCGGCTCATCCACGCCAAGAGCCCGCGCAGCAATGCGGCCTTCGTGGCCGTGAACTGCGGCGCGATTCCCACCGAGCTGATGGAAAGCGAGTTCTTCGGCCACAAGAAGGGCAGCTTCACCGGTGCGATGAAGGACAAGACCGGGCTCTTCCAGGCCGCCGAAGGCGGCACGCTGTTTCTCGATGAAGTGGCCGACCTACCGCTGCACATGCAGGTGAAGCTCTTGCGTGCCGTGCAGGAGCGCGCCGTGCGCCCGGTGGGTGGCGATGCCGAGCTGGCCGTGAACGTGCGCATCATCTCCGCCACCCACAAGAATCTGAATGACCTGGTGGCACAGGGCGCCTTCCGGCAGGACCTCTACTACCGCCTCAACGTCATCGAGGTACGCACGCCGCCGCTGCGCGAGCGCCGCGACGATATTCCGCTGCTGGCCAGCGCCATCCTGGTGCGGCTCTCGCCCGCCAATGGCCTCGACACCCCACCCAAGCTCGCGCGCGATGCGGTGGATGCGCTCGTCGCCTACGACTTCCCCGGCAATGTGCGCGAGCTGGAAAACACGCTGGAGCGCGCGCTGGCGCTTTGCGACGGCGAGCAGATTCGCGCCGAGGACTTGCAGCTGCGGCCCTGCATGGCAGCGGTCCCCGCCGGCTCTGCAACGCCAGGCTTGCCCGCCGGCTCACTGGTGGGCAGCACCGCGCTCGACGAACACGTGGAAGAAATGGAGAAACAGGCCATCCGCGAAGCGCTGGAAAAAACCCGCTGGAACAAGACCAAGGCCGCCGAGCTGCTCGGCATGAGCTTTCGCTCGCTGCGCTATCGCATCAAGAAGCTGGGGATTGAGTAAGCACCAAGCGTAGGGTGGGCAAACAGCTTCTCGTTTGCCCACGCGGGCAGCGCGCACGGTGGGCAGATGAAGCCTGCCCACCCTACGTCACTAACGAACCAAGACGACAACCAGCACCCCCGTCAGTTCAGTAGGGCGGGTTAGCGCAGCGTAACCCGCCGTTCTGGCTCAACGCACCATGACCACAACCAGCACTCCCGTCAGCGCCAGTGCGCCTCCTGCAAGCTGACGCATCGTCACTCGCTCCCGCAGCAACCAGGCCGCAAGGCCGACGATGAAGATGGCGGCGAGTTCGTTGATGACGGCAGAGATCGAGGCGTCCGCATACTTGTAGCCTGCGAGCCAGAACATCTGCGACACATAGCTGCTCATCAGCCCGCCGGCGATGATCAGCGGCCAGTGCTGCACAGCGCGCGCTGCGGTGAGCAGCGCTGGCCATTCGCGGCGCAGGCTGGCAATCACCAGCATCAGCGCCACCCCGGCCGCCACGCGCAAGAACACGACCCAGAGAAAATCCTGCGTCTCCAGCACCGGCTTGGCGAGGATGACCCCGGTCGCCATCACGAATACCGAGAACACACCCAGCAGGGCGCCCCGGCGCAGCACGGCGGCATCCACTGCGTTTGCTGCCTTGGCGTAGGTGACCAGCACGATGCCCGCGAGGGTGAGCGCCACACCGCCGAGTTGCAGTGGCGACATGCGCTCGCCGAGAAACAGTGCGGCCAGCAGGATCACGCCCGGCGAGTAGGCCGTGCCGATCACCCCCATGCGCGCGGCACCAATGGCGTTGAGCGCGCGGAAGTAGAGCGTGTCGGCCACGGCAATGCCGAGTGCGCCGGAGATGAGCGTCTGCGCCAGCAGATGCGGCGGCATCTCGGGCAGCTGATGCGGGCCGATGGCCAGCAGCGTGAGCCCGAGGGCCACCAGGCACAGCAGGTTCTTGACCAGATTGAGCGCAAACGGCGGCAGGCTCTCACCGGATTTCTTCAGCAGGATGACGGCAATGGCCCAGCAGAAGGCCGCCGCCAGCGAGTAGGCCTCGCCGATGCCGAAGCTCGCCAGCAGCACGGTTACTGCTGTTGTGCGAGCTTGATCAGCCGCGTGGTCGAATAACCATCGTGGAAGTCGAGTGTGAGCACCTCACCACCCGCAGCAGTCACCTCGGCATAGCCGGCGATGTCTTGCGGTTGGTAGTCACCGCCTTTCACGAGCTTATTGGGCAGCACGCGGGCAATCAGGCGCGCGGGCGTGTCTTCGGCAAAGGGCACGCAGTAGTCCACGCAGCGCAGCGCCGCGAGCACAGCCATGCGATCAACGCAGCTGTTGAGCGGGCGGGTCGCGCCCTTGAGGCGGCGCACGGAGTCGTCGGTGTTGACGGCGACGATCAGCACATCGCCCAGCGCGCGCGCGGCTTCGAGGTAGCGCACATGGCCGGTGTGCAGAATGTCGAAGCAGCCATTGGTCATGACCACCGTTTTGCCCAGCTTCTTGAGCGCGTCGATGTGGGCGACCAGAGTGTCTTCATCAAGCACCGAGCCGGCGGTGACATTGCCGAGAGCGGCCATCAGCTCAGCTGGCGACACCGTGGCGGCACCCAGCTTGCCCACCGTGATGCCGGCCGCGGCATTGGCAAGGCGGCAGGCATCGGCCAGCGTGGCGCCCGCGCCGAGTGCGGCGGCGAGCGTGGCAATCACCGTATCGCCGGCGCCGGTCACGTCGTACACCTCGCGGGCGGCGGTGGGCAGATGCAGCGGTGGTTTTCCCGGCTCGATCAGCGTCATGCCACGCTCGCTGCGGGTGACCAGGAGTGCGGCGAGATTCAGCTGGGCGCGCAGCGCTTCCGCCTTGGCGACGAGATCAGCATCACTCGTGCAGGGGCCGACGATGGCCTCGAACTCGGAGAGATTCGGCGTGAGCAGTGTGGCCCCCGCATAGGGCGACCAGTCGCGTCCTTTGGGGTCGATCAGCACCGGCTTGCCGGCGCTGCGCGCGGCGGTGACGAGTACCGCCACATCGGCCAGCGTGCCCTTGCCGTAGTCGCTCAAAATCACCGCATCGCTCTGCTCCAGCGCCGTGGTGAAGCGGGCGATGAGGGCGGTGCGGTCAAAGGCGCCTGCGGCATCCAGCCGCTCTTCGAAATCCATGCGCAGCAGCTGCTGGTTGCGCGACATCACCCGCAGCTTGGCGATGGTGGGTGCGGCACCCTGCAGCAGCTCGGGCGTAATGCCCGCCGAGTGCAGGGCTTCGGTGAGCAGCGCGCCATCGGCATCGTCGCCCACCACGCCGAGCGCGGTGGTTTGTGTGCCGAGTGCGGCCAGGTTGAGGGCGACGTTGGCCGCGCCACCGGCGCGCACCACGTCCTTCGCGATCTTCACCACCGGCACCGGCGCCTCCGGGGAAATGCGCGCCGTGCTGCCAGACCAGTAGCGGTCCAGCATCACGTCGCCCGCCACCAGGACGCGGGCCTTGGCGAAGGCGGGCAGGATCATCAGCCTAGACCAGCGTGAGCCACTCGCTGTAGCGATCGCTCTCGCCCTTCACCAGCGCGAGGTAATCCTTCTGCAGCTTCTCGGTGATGGGCCCGCGCTTGCCGTTGCCGACGGGCTTGTTGTCCACCTCGCGGATGGGGGTCACTTCAGCGGCGGTGCCGGTGAAGAAGGCCTCGTCGCAGACATACAGCGCATCGCGGGTGATGCGCTTCTCTTTCACTTCGTAGCCGTGGTCGGCAGCGAGCTGGATGAGCGTCTTGCGGGTGATGCCATCGAGGCAGCTATTGAGGTCGGGCGTGACGATCTCGCCGTCCTGGATGATGAAGATGTTCTCCGCAGAGCCTTCGGCAATGTGGCCTTGGGTGTCGAGCATGATGGCTTCGTCGTAGCCATCCTTCATCACTTCGTTGAGCGCCATCATCGAGTTGATGTAGTTGGCGTTGGCCTTGGCGCGGCACATGATGGAATTGACGTGGTGGCGCGTGAAGCTGGAGGTCTTGGTGCGGATGCCGCGCTCCATTGCCTCGGGGCCGAGGTACGCGCCCCAGGGCCAGGCGGCGATCATCAGGTGCACCTTGAGGTTGTCGGCGCGCAGGCCCATGCCCTCGGCGCCGAAATACACCATGGGGCGGATGTAGCACTCGCGCAGCTTGTTGGCCTTCACCACTTCGCAGATCGCCGCATTCACCTGCTCTTGGGTGAAGGGAATCTTCATGCCGAGAATCTTGGCGCTGTTGAACAGGCGCTTGGTGTGGTCTTCGAGCCGGAACACGGCGGTGCCGCGCGGGGTGTAGTAGGCGCGCACGCCCTCGAAGCAGCCCACTCCGTAATGGAGGGTGTGGGTCAGCACATGCGTGGTGGCCTCGCGCCAGGGACGCATGTCGCCGTCCATCCAGATGAAACCATCGCGGTCGGCCATGCTGGTCATACAAAACTCTCCTGCTTCGGGGTTGGTGCGCCCATGCCAACTGCACGGGCGAAAAAGAAGGCCGGTATTGTAAGAGAACATGCCTACATCGCCCGCTCCCGTCGCGCCCCAGCGCATCCTCTTGATCCGCCTCTCGGCCTTTGGCGACGTGGTGATCGCCACGGGACTGCTGCAGGCCCTGAAGCGGGCGCACCCACAGGCGGAAATCGACTGGCTGGTGCAGCCGGAGTTCGCTGAGCTGCTGCGCACCCAGCCCGCCATCGCCCAGGTGCACGCCTGGGAGCGCAAGCGCTGGGGCCAGCTGTTCCGGGGCTTTCGCTGGCTCGCCCTGCTGCAAGCGGTGCTGGGCTTTCGCCGCCAGCTGCGGGCGCGCGATTACGACTGGGTGATCGATGCCCAGGGCCTCGCCAAGTCACGCCTGCTGGCCTGGCTGGCGGGTGGGCGGCAGCGACTGGGGTATCGCTCGAAGGAGCCGCTGGAAGGCGTGCTGCACACGGTGGTCACGCGCCACCCCGAGGCCAGCCCCGAGCGCCGCGTCATCGGCGACGAGCACCTGCCCATGGCCAGCGCCCTTGGCGCCGCACCGCTCCATGGTCCTCAGTTACTCCCGGTTGTCTCCAGCCCGCCGCCCGCCGCACTGGTGCTGCTTGCCCCCTTCACCACCCGCCCGCAAAAGCACTGGCCCGAGTCGCACTGGCGCCAGCTCATCAACGAGTTGCTTGCACTCGGCCTGCCGCTGGGCCTGCTCGGGGGCCCGGCGGACCGCGAGGCGGCGGCGTCGCTGCTGGCGGGGCTGCCAGAAGACAGCGTGACCAACCTCGTCGGCCAGACCTCCTTCGTGGCGGCTGGCAGCTGGATTGCCCGGTGCCAGGCGCTCATCGGCGTCGACACCGGCCTCACCCAGATCGGAAG
>CAMTXV010000284.1:0-3173 GCA_947085665.1 uncultured Sinobacteraceae bacterium
ACACTCTTTCCCTACACGACGCTCTTCCGATCTCTTGAGCACCGGGTGGTGCTTGAGGCGCTGGAACTCGTCGAACGGCGAGAGGTAGGGGTTGCTGTAGCTCAGGTCGACGATCAGACCCACGAGGATTTGATTGTTGTCGGCGTGATAGAGGAACCAGCCCCCGGTGTTGCCAGTGCCCGTCACATCCAGCGGCCAGCCCGCACCGTGAACGACCAAGCCCGGCTGGTGCTTGCCCGCGGGGGCTTCCCACACTTCCTTGATACCGATGCCGTAGTGCTGCGGGTCAGCACCTTCGTCGAGCTTGAATTGCTTCAAGAGCCGCTTGCCGAGGTGCCCGCGGCAGCCTTCGGCGAACAGCGTGTACTTGGCGCGCAGCTCGATGCCGGGCGCGAAGTCCGGCTTGTGGCTGCCGTCGCGGTCGATGCCCATGTCGCCGACCTGGATGCCCTTGACGACACCCTCTTCAATGATCACTTCCTGCGCGGCGAAGCCGGGGTAGATTTCCACTCCAGCGGCGACTGCCTGCTCTTCCAGCCAGCGGCAGAGATTGCCCAGCGAGATGACGTAGTTGCCCTCGTTGTGCATGGTCTTCGGCACAAAGAGATTCGGCAGCTTGATGCCGGCAGTCTCGCTGGTGAGCATGTGCAGCTCATCGCGCACCACAGCGGTTTTCAGCGGCGCGCCGAGTTCTTTCCAGTTGGGGAACAGCTCATTGAGCGAGCGCGGCTCGAATACGGCGCCCGACAGAATGTGCGCACCGACCTCGGAGCCTTTCTCGACGAGACAGACTCCAATCTCCTTGCCCGCTTCAGCGGCCTTCTGCTTCAGACGGATCGCCGCAGCAAGCCCGGAGGGCCCGCCGCCGACAATGACCACGTCGTATTCCATTACGTCACGTTCGATCGGTTGGCTATCGCTCATGGCCTGCCTAGGGAGAGGGTCGGAAATAGGGGCGGCAAGTTTACTTTGTTGCAATGCAGTGCGCGATCAGTCCGGCGAGGCCGCAGCCGGACTCTCGGCCGCCAGCTGGGCACGCACCTCTGCCCGCAGCGCCTTGCTGCGTGCCTTGAAGTCGCCGCGCGCTTCCATCAGCCGTGTCAGCGCCCGCTCGCGCAGTGCCAGCACGTTCTCGGGCGCGCTCACATTGAAGTCCAGGTGTCGCACCAGTCCATCGCGCAGGCTGTAAACCCAGCCGTGCACGGTGAGCGGCTGTTTGCGCGCCCAGGCGGCCAGCACCGTGGGGGAGGCGCAGACATTGATCGCCTGCTCCATCACGTTCAGCTCCACCATCAAGGTGTTCTTGCCCACGTTGGTGGCTTCGAGGTCGATGAGGTGCTGGTGCCGACAGGCCACCTCGCGCACATGACCCAGCCAGTGGTCGGCAATGCCGCCGACGGGCGTGCACTCCAACCCTAACTTCACACCGCCGCAGCCGTAGTGGCCCACCACCATGATGTGCTCCACCTTCAGCACGTCCACGGCGAACTGGATTACCGACTGGCAGTTGGCATCGGCATGGCTCACCACATTGGCCACGTTGCGGTGCACGAACAGCTCGCCAGGTGCCAAGTCAACGATCTCGTTGGCGGGCACGCGCGAATCGGAGCAGCCAATCCAGAGGTAGTCCGGCGCCTGCTGGCCTTCGAGCCGGCGGAAGAATTCGGGGTCTGAAGCCACCGCACGGGCGGCCCAGCGGCGGTTGTTGTCGAGGAGGTTTTGCAGGTCTTCCATGACCTTGAGTTTAAGGGTTAGAGCAGGCCGCGAGGGATGGGCACGGGGTAGTCGAGCAACATCTGCCCGAAATACTTGCCCTGTGGATCGGTGCGCAGGCTGCCGGCACCGCCCCCGCCTAGCGCGTGATGCAGCAGGAAGTTGAGGCTCAGTGTGGCTGGCAGCGCCCAGCGCTCTACCTGGCCACTGCCGCCGCCGGCCAGCACGTGGGCGAAGTAGTCGCGCACGGCCTCGGCACTGAGGGCCGCCTTGATGTAGGGCAGATACTCGGCCTTGCGGGCAATGACGCCAATGTTGGCGTGGTCGCCCTTGTCACCGCTGCGGGCCAATGCGAGCTGGATCAAGGGCACCGCCACCGCGTCACTCAAATCCACTGGCTCGATGGAGTCGGCGGGCGCGGCCGGCGGCACGAAGCCCCCCGCTGTGGGCACCGCCACCGGGAAGCGCTGCTCGCCCACGGCCACTTCGATGGGCACCTGGGCCTTGGCGGCGAGCGTGGAAAACAGCTTGGGAATCATGTTCGGCTCGGGCCGGCCGGCGGAGAAATAGCCGGTGAAACCGGGCGCCATGCCGGTGGCGGCCTGGGCAATCTCGCGACCGAAAATCTTCAGGGCCTTGGGGTTGGGGTGCTGGGCCACGAGTTTCACCAGCACCTCGCGCGTCGCCGCCGCTGCGGGTCGCGCATGGGGCCCGTAGCTCTCTTCCGCGCCCAGGCAGTGGATGTCGATACCCGTGAAGTCGCCCAGCTTTTGCTCCAGCAACTGCCGGCGCACCTTCTCGACGATGGCCGTGGCACTCGCCCGACCCTTCTTCGCGGCATCGATGCCGCCAATCATGAAGATTGCGCAGCAGCGCATCCCGGCGGGATAGGTCGCGCTCACCTTGTAGTAGGGCGTGGGCGCCGCGCCCCGGCTGCCGGTGACGCGCACCTGGTCAGTGCCGATCTGTTCGAGCCGCACCTGGGTGAAATCGCAGGCCACATCTGGCAGCAGATAGGCCCGTGGGTCGCCAATCTCGTAGAGCATCTGCTCCAGCACGGTGTGCACGCTCACCAACCCGCCGGTGCCCTCGGGCTTGGTGACCACGAAGCTGCCGTCGGCTGCGCAGTCGACGATGGGAAAACCCATGTCGGCATAGCCATCGCGCACCAGCTGCCAGTCGGTGAAGTTGCCGCCCGTGCACTGCGCGCCGCATTCGATGATGTGGCCGGCCACGCTGCCGGCGGCGAGCAGGTCGTAGTCGGTTTCGCCCCAGCCGAACTCGTGCATCAGGGGGCCAAGGGTGACGGCGCTATCGACACAGCGGCCGGTGATGACGATGTCTGCCCCCGCCGCCAGCGCCTTGGCCACCGGGATGGCGCCCAGATAGGCGTTCATCGACACGAAGGTGCCGGGCATGGGCTTGCCCTCGGCACTCGGGGCGGCGAAGTCGTCTTGCTC
>CAMTXV010000285.1:0-3336 GCA_947085665.1 uncultured Sinobacteraceae bacterium
ACTGGTGTGTCAAGGCATTTTCCGCGTCTCTTTTCATTGCCCTTACTGAGGCATCGACTCTTTGAGTAAAGGCCATGCGGCACGCAGGTAAATCACCATGGACCACATCGTGAGGGCAGCGGCAACGAACAGGCAGACAAAGCCCAGTTCATAGATGGGAATACCGAAAAACGGCTGCTGCCAGATGAGCATGCCGATGGCCGTCATCTGCACTGCAGTCTTCACCTTACCGATGGAGCTCACCGCCACCGTGGTGCGCTGACCCAGCTCTGCCAGCCATTCACGCAACGCCGAAATCGTGATCTCGCGACCAATGATGATCGCCACCAACACCGCCATCACATCACCCTGGCCTTGCTGCTCGCGGTCGCGCAACAGCATCACCAGACTCACGGCCACAAGCAGCTTGTCGGCAACGGGATCGAGAAATGCACCGAACTTGCTGGTCTGATTCCACTTGCGGGCCAGGTGGCCATCCAGCCAATCGGTGATGGCTGCCAGAACAAAGAGCACGCAGGCCCACTGCCGGGCATGCGGGATATCGACGTAGAACAGTGCAAGCACCACCGGAATGATGGCGACGCGACCGAGAGTGAGCGAGAGCGGGAGATTGAGGCGCATGAACTGAGCATACCCAATGCCCGCGCGATTCCGTCAGTGAAAGTGCGCGTAGATGCGTTCCGCCAGCGCGGTATTGATGCCTTCGACCTTCGCCAGCGCATCCACACCCGCCCGCTTCACCTCGCTGAGTCCGCCAAAGGCGTGCAGCAGCGCCTTGCGGCGTGCGGGGCCCAGACCTTCGATCTCTTCCAGCGAAGAGCTGACCCGGGCCTTGTCGCGTGAGGCGCGGTGGCCGGTGATGGCGAAGCGGTGTGCCTCGTCGCGGATGCGCTGGATGAGATGCAGGGCGGGTGAATCTGGCGGCAGGCGCAGCGGCAGCTCGCGGTCGGGCAGAATGAGTTCCTCAAGCCCTGGCTTGCGGGTGGGCCCTTTGGCGATGGCCACCACCTTGAGGTCGCTGATCTCCAGCTCATCCAGTGCTTCGAGCGCGGCATTGAGCTGCCCTAAGCCGCCGTCAATGAACAGCACATCGGGCGCCGCCACCTCACCGTTCTTGATGCGCGCGTAGCGGCGCTTCACCGACTGGTGGATGGCTGCGTAGTCGTCGCCACCGGTAATAGTCTCGCGCCCCTCGACGCTGACGCCCGCATTGGCGGGGGCATCGGTATCGATATTGAACTTGCGGTAGGCGCTTTTGAGTGGGCCTTCTTCGTTGAACACCACGCAGCTCGCCACCGTACGCTCGCCACGGGTGTGGCTGATGTCGAAACACTCCATGCGCTTTGGCGGCAGTTCGAGGTCGAGCGCGCGCTGCAGCTCCAGCAGGCGGTCATCCATACTGGCGGCCTCGACCAGTCGCGTGGATAGGGCCTGCGCGGCCGTCGCCTGCGCCATTTCCAGTAGCCGAACCTTCGCACCCCGCTGCGGCAGGCTGATGCTCACCTTGCGACCCGCGCGGCTGCCTAGCGCGCCTTCCAGCATGGCCTCCTCGCCGATGTCGTGGCTCACTAGAATCTCAGGCGGTGCAGGTTGGTCGAGGTAGTGCTGGCTCAGGAAACTCTCCAGCAACTCTTCGGGCGCGGCATGTGCTGCATGGCGCGGAAAATGACTGCGGTGTCCGAGGTTCATGCCATCGCGCACGCTCATCACCACCACGCAGCTGGTGGACTGATGCTGGGCGACCACCACCACGTCAAGATCCTCTGCACCACCCGTCAGCGCGCGGCTTTCGCGCACGCGCTTGAGCGCCGCGATCTGGTCGCGCAGGCTAGCGGCCTTCTCAAAGGCCAGCGCTTCCGCGGCTTGCTCCATTTCCACGGTCAGCTCGGTTGCCAGCACATCGCCTTTGCCTTCCAGCAGTCGCACGGCCTTGCTCACGTCGCGCGCATAGTCCTCGTCAGAGATGAGTCCCACACAGGGCGCAGAGCAGCGCTTGATCTGGTGCTGAAGACAGGCGCGCTGGCGGTGTGCGAAAAAGTTGTCGCGGCAGGGACGCAGCTTGAAGAGCTTTTGCAGGGTGTAGAGCGTCTCTTTCACCGCTCCCGCGCTGGGGAAAGGACCAAAGTAGCGGTGCTCGCCGGTCTTCTGTCCGCGGTAATAGCCAATGCGCGGGTAGCGGTGCGCCGAAAAGCGCACATAGGGGTAGCTCTTGTCGTCGCGGTAAACGATGTTGTACTTCGGGCTCAGCTCCTTGATGAGGTTGCTCTCAAGGATCAGGGCCTCATCTTCGGTGTGCACCAGCGTCACTTCGACGCGCGCGATCTGGCTCACCATGGCTTCGATGCGCGCGTCGCCCGAGGCCCGAAGGAAGTAGGTGCTGACGCGCTTCTTGAGGTTCTTGGCCTTGCCAACGTACAGCAGTTCTTCTCCCGCGCCAATCATGCGGTAGACGCCAGGCGAGGAACTCAGCTGCTGCAGGAAGCTGCGAGAGTCGAACACTGCGGGATTGGAGGCCATTCAGGACATCGGCAACAGCAGGCTCAGGAAGCCGGCACAGGCTCCACCGCAACGGGCTCAACGGCAGGTGGCTCAGCGGTTGTGGTCGATGCAGGGGCTGACGCTAGCGCCTCCAGCTGCGGCTTGAGTGAAGCAAGCCCTCTCTCGTAGTCGGCCCCCACGAAGCGTTCCAGCAACAGGTAGCCAAACCAGCGGTTCATCGGATTCATGCCCAGTTCCGAGGTCATGCTCCAGGTCAACCGCGAACCTTCACCATCAGGGCTGATGGCCCAGGTACTGATGTTCTCGGTGGAGGTGCCGCCGAAGTCGAGCTTCACCTGAATTTGTTCGTTCGGCGTGACCGCGATGATCTCCTGGCTGCCGCTGCCCACGTTGGCGTCAGCACTCACCCAGGCCTGGCGCGCACCCACGCCGCTGTCGGGGCCGCTATAGCTGTAACTCGTATTCGGATCGAGTGCCGCCCAGGGCGACCACTGATTGAACTGCTTGAAGCCGTTGAGGTAGCCGTACACCAGCGAGGGGTTGGCCTTGATGCTGACGCTGCGCTCGAAATGCGTCTGAGCTGGCAACAGCAGGCCGGCAACCGCCAGCAGCGCGATCAGCACGGCGAGACCCAGCACCAGGTTCTTGAGAATCTTCATGGCGACGCTCCAGTTGGACGAAAGATTGAAGCCCCAAGGGCATCCAAAAAAAAGGCCGCTTGCGCGGCCTTTTTACGATACTCGCACCCTCAAGAGTAGAGCGCGAAGAGTCTTTCAGTCGGCGCCGCAAGCGGCGCAATGACCTTTCAGACTCAGTGGAACTGCTCTTCTTCGGTCG
>CAMTXV010000286.1:0-4372 GCA_947085665.1 uncultured Sinobacteraceae bacterium
GCCGATCGACGTTTCCAACGTCATGGTGTTCAACCCCAAGACGGGCAAGGGTGATCGCGTCGGCTTCAAGATTGAAGGCGACAAGAAGGTTCGTATTTTCAAGTCCAACAACGAAGTGGTTGGCTAAGGTGACTGCCGTGAGCGAAGCAACCCCGACATTTGAAACCCTCTACCGCGAGAAGATCGTCGGTGAGCTGAAGGCCAAGCTGGGCGTCAATGCCATGGCCGTGCCGCGCATCCAGAAGATCACGCTGAACATGGGTGTGGGCGAAACCACCCAGGATCGCAAGGTCATTGAGAACGCGGTGGCTGACATGACCGCCATCGCCGGCCAGAAGCCCGTGATCACCAAAACCAAGATCGCAATCTCGAACTTCAAGGTTCGCGAGAACTTTCCGGTCGGTGTGAAGGTGACGTTGCGCCGCGAGCGCATGTGGGAATTCTTGGAGCGTCTGGTGTGTGTGGCCCTGCCGCGCATCCGTGACTTCCGCGGCCTGTCGCCCAAGGGTTTTGACGGCGCTGGAAACTACAACTTCGGCATCACCGAACAGATCATCTTTCCGGAAATTGAGTACGAGAAGATCGACATGCTGCGCGGTATGAATATCACCATCACCACCAGCGCCAAGGGTGATGCAGAGGCCAAGGCCCTGCTCGAAGCCTTCCAGTTCCCCTTCCGCAAGCAGTAAGCCGAGACTCCCATGGCCAAGATGAACATGCTGAACCGTGAAGTGAACCGCAAGAAGCTTGCGACACAGCACGCCAAGAAGCGCAAGGTGCTCAAGGAGCTGATCAGCTCCGTGACCGCAAGCTTTGAAGAGAAAGAAGCCGCTGTGGTGAAGCTTCAGAAGCTCCCCCGTGATTCCGCCAAGACCCGCCAGCGCAATCGCTGCGCTGTCACAGGTCGTTCGCGCGGCGTTTACGCCAAGTTTGGTCTCGGCCGTCACAAGCTGCGTGAAGCGGCGATGCGCGGCGAGATTCCCGGCCTGAAGAAAGCCAGCTGGTGATGTTTGCTGCGTGCTGAGAGGTACGCAGAAAGATTGAGTTACACCTGCAAGCCTTGAGTTTGCAGCCCACCGTCCCGAAGAAGATTTGACATGAGCATCAACGATCCTATCGGCGACTTTCTGACCCGTATTCGTAACGGTCAGCAAGCGCGCAAGAAGTACATTGTTTCCCCCTCCTCCAAGCTGCGCGAGGCTGTTGCCGCTGTGCTGAAGGACGAAGGCTACATCGGCGATTTCGTCGTGACGGCCGAGGGCAACAAGAAGACTATCGCGGTCACCCTCAAGTACTTTGCCGGCAAGCCGGTTATCGAGCGCCTCGTGCGCGTCAGCACGCCCAGCCTGCGCGTTTACAAAGGCAAGGACGAGCTGCCCAAGGTGCTTGGCGGTCTGGGCGTTGCCATCATCTCCACCCCCAAGGGTGTGGTCTCTGACCGTCGCGCGCGCGCAGACGGGCAGGGTGGCGAAATCATCTGCCTCGTCGCCTAAGGAGCAACCATGTCACGTGTTGCTAAAAACCCAATCAAGCTGCCTGCCGGCGTCCAGGTTTCGACCGTCGACGGCGTGGTTTCTGTCAAAGGTGCCAAGTCCACCCTGACTCTTCCTCTTCCCCAGGGCATCGCCATCGACGTGAAGGACGGCGCTGTGACGCTGACTCCGGAATCTCTGGTGGTCAGCAAGGCGAAGTCGGGCACCGTTCGCGCCATCCTCAACAACATGGTGGTCGGCGTCACCAAGGGCTACGAGATCAAACTTCAGCTGGTCGGCGTGGGCTACCGCGCCGCCATGAAGGGCAAGGTTCTCGACCTCCAGGCTGGCTTCTCGCATCCCTGCAACATTGAGGTGCCGGAAGGTGTCTCCGTAGAAACCCCGGTGCCGACGGAAATCATCATCAAGGGTGCTGACAAGCACGTGGTCGGGCAGCTGGCTGCCGTGATCCGCGCCAAGCGTCCGCCGGAGCCTTACAAGGGCAAGGGCGTGCGTTACTCGACCGAGAAGGTCGTGCTGAAAGAAGCCAAGAAGAAGTAAGGCGAACTGACCATGAGCAACAAGACCAATTCAACCCGTCTGCGTCGTGCACGTCGCACACGCGCCAAGATTTCCCAGCTGGGCGCGCATCGCTTGACGATCCATCGCACCCCGCGCCACATGTATGCCCAGATCATCTTCGAGGGCAAGACGCTTGTCGCCGCCTCGACGGTAGAGAAGGAAGTGGCTGCTGGCCTCGAATACACCGGCAATGTCGATGCCGCCAAGAAGGTGGGTGCCGCCATTGCGGAGCGCGCCAAGGCTGCTGGCATCACTTCCGTCGCATTCGACCGTTCCGGTTTTCAGTATCACGGCCGCGTGCAGGCGCTGGCAGATGCCGCGCGTGAAGCCGGCCTGGAGTTCTAAGACATGGCAAGCAACTATCAGAGCAACAACAGCGACGACTCGCAGGGCGACCTGAAGGAAAAGCTGGTCGCCACCAACCGCGTCTCCAAGACGGTCAAGGGCGGTAAGCAGTTCAGCTTTACGGCCCTCACGGTTGTCGGCGACGGCGCCGGACGCGTTGGCTTCGGCTACGGCAAGGCCCGTGAAGTGCCGGCCGCGATTTCGAAGGCAATGGACCAGGCTCGCAAGAACATGGTCACCATCCCCCTGCGTGGTCACACCATTCAGCACGAAGTGATCGGCACCCACGGCGCCAGCCGCGTGCTGCTTAAGCCCGCATCAGACGGCACCGGCGTGATCGCTGGTGGTGCCATGCGCTCGGTGTTCGAGGTGGCTGGCGTGCACAACGTGCTGGCCAAGACCTACGGCTCGCGCAATGCGATGAACGTGATTCGCGCCACTGTTGACGCGATTCAGAAAATGAACCTGCCTTCCGACATCGCTGCCAAGCGCGGCAAGACGGTGTCTGAAATTCTCGGAGTGCCGAGCGCATGAGCAACGCTACCCCCAAGCAGATCAAGCTGACCTTGGTCCGCAGCCTCGCCGCCCAGTTGCAGATGCACCGCAACTGCGTGAATGGCCTTGGCCTCAAGAAGATGCACCAGTCCGTGACCGTTGCCGCCACGCCCGAGAACATGGGCATGATCAACAAGTCGCGCTTCATGCTGAAAGTCGAAGAAGTGAACTGACATGAAACTCAACACCATCAAGCCCGCCAAGGGCTCAAAGCCCGCCCGCACCCGTGTTGGTCGCGGTATTGGCTCCGGCATCGGCAAGACCGCCGGCCGTGGTCACAAGGGTCAGCGTGCCCGCAAGGGTGGCCGCGGCAAAGTGGGTTTCGAGGGCGGCCAGATGCCCATCCAGCGCCGTCTTCCCAAGCGTGGCTTTAAGTCGCCGCTCAAGGGTCTGACCGCTGAAGTGCGTCTTTCCGAGATCGAGAAGCTCACCGCGACCGAGATTGATCTCGCCGTGCTGAAGGCTGCTGGCGTGGTGGATGCCGGCGCGCAGACTGCAAAGCTGATCAAGTCCGGCACGCTCACCCGCAAGGTGGCGTTCAAGGGCGTGATGGCGACCAAGGGCGCGAAGGAAGTTGTCGAGTCCCTCGGCGGCGTGTTTGGCGAATAAGCCACACCACCACACCCTAATCAGCCGATAACGAGAATTCGATGGCCAGCAATGCTTCCGCGCCGATGATGCCGGACCTCAGCAAAAGCAGAGACGTGATGAACCGTCTGCTGTTTCTGCTGGGTGCGCTCGTGGTCTATCGCATCGGCTCGTACATCCCGGTTCCGGGCATCGATCCGGACAAACTCGCGTCCCTGTTTAGTCAGCAAAAAGGCACGATCCTGGACATGTTCAACATGTTCAGTGGTGGTGCACTTGAGCGCTTGTCGATCTTTGCTCTCGGCGTCATGCCGTACATTTCTGCATCGATCATCGTCCAGCTGATGGCTGCTGCTGTGCCCCAGCTGAAAGAGCTAAAGAAAGAGGGTGAGGCCGGGCGTCGCAAGATCACCCGCTACACCCGCTTCGGCACCTTGGGGCTGGCGATATTCCAGTCCATCGGTGCGGCCACCGCGCTACAGAAGAGCGGCGTTGCCATCTTTCCTGGCTACGGGTTTATCTTCGTGGCGGCTGTTTCGCTCGTGACAGGCACCATGTTCCTGATGTGGCTTGGCGAGCAAATCACCGAGCGTGGCGTTGGTAACGGCATGTCGATGATCATCTTCGCAGGCATTGTTGCCGGCCTGCCCCGTGCTTTGGGCTCCACCGCACAGCTGGTGAGCGAAGGCTCCTTGAATGGCCTGTTGGTGATCGTGATCTTCGCCGGTATTGCGCTCACCACCTGGGGTGTTGTCTATGTAGAGCGCGCGCAGCGCCGCATTCCCATTCATCACGCTCGTCGACAGCAGGGCCGCCGCGTCTTCGCTGCC
>CAMTXV010000287.1:0-1957 GCA_947085665.1 uncultured Sinobacteraceae bacterium
CTCTTCCGATCTCCCGTGACTGCCTCGATGCGGCGCACGCCAGCGGCCACGCCGCCTTCGCTGACAATCTTGAACAGACCAATATCGCCCGTGCGCGTCACGTCGGTGCCACCGCAGAGTTCGGTGGAGAACGCGCCCATCTTCAGCACCCGCACCTCGGCGCCATATTTCTCGCCGAACAGCGCCATGGCACCCGAGGCCACGGCGTCATCGAAGCCCATCAGCTTCGCGCTCACTTCATGGTTGGCGAGCACTTCGGCGTTCACCAAGCGCTCGATCTCGGCCATCTCGTCTGCCGTTACCGCCTGTCCGTGGCTGAAGTCGAAACGCGTACGCTCGGTGTTGACTAGCGAACCCTTCTGCGTGACGTGCGCGCCCAGCACCTGGCGCAGCGCGGCGTGCAGCAAATGGGTGGCCGAGTGGTTGCGCATGGTGGCGCGGCGCACGCTGCTTTCCACCGTAGCGGTGACGACATCACCGAGCTTCAGCATGCCGCTTTCAAGACTGCCGCTGTGGCCAAAGGCACCGCCGGTGATCTTCTGCGTATCGGCCACCTTGAAGGCACCGAGATGCCCGGCATCGCCAATCTGGCCGCCGCCTTCGGCGTAGAAGGGCGTCTTGTCGAGCACCACCACACCGGCATCGCCAGCGGCGAGGCTCTGCACCGCCTCACCATCGCGGTAGAGCGCCAGCACTTTCGCACCTTCGAGGCTCAAACCCTCGTAGCCCAGGAACTGCGTGGCAGCGCCTTCGTAGCGCAGCGCCTCGCCCGACTTGAACTGGCTGGCCGCGCGTGCCCGAGTGCGCTGCGCCTGCATCTCGCGCTCGTAGCCAGCCTCGTCGAGCTTGAGGTTGCGCTCGCGGGCGATGTCCGCGGTGAGGTCGAGCGGGAAGCCGTAGGTGTCGTAGAGCTTGAACACCACCTCGCCCGGAATCGTTAGTTGGTCGGCAACTGTGCCGACGCCATCGTTCTTGAGCTTGCCGATGGCGTCTTCCAAGAGCTTCATGCCCTTGTCGAGCGTGGTGGCGAAGCTGTCTTCTTCCTGGCGGATGGTCTTCTCGATGGCCGCCTGCTGCGCCCTGAGCTGCGGAAAGGCCTCGCCCATTTCGGCTGCGAGTGGCGCGACCAGCTTGTAGAAGAAGGCCTCGCTCAGGCCCAGCTTGTAGCCGTGGCGGATCGCGCGGCGCAGGATGCGGCGCAGCACATAGCCACGCCCCTCGTTGCTGGGCGTGATGCCATCGGCAATGAGAAAACTGGTGGCGCGAATGTGGTCGGCGACGACCTTCTGCGACGGGCTCTCATAGGGCTTTTGCCCTGCCAGCTTGGCCACCGCAGTGATCAAGGCCTTGAAGGTATCGGTCTGGTAGTTGTCGTTGCTGCCCTGCATCAGTGCGCTGATGCGTTCCAGGCCCATGCCGGTATCCACGCTCGGCGCAGGCAGCTTCAGCATCTCGCCCTTGGCGGTGCGCTCGAACTGCATGAACACCACGTTCCAGATCTCGATCCAGCGGTCGCCATCCTCTTCTGGCGAGCCGGGCGGGCCGCCGTAGATGCCCTTGCTGCCATCGGGATCGTGGTCGTAGAAGATTTCGGTGCAGGGGCCGCAAGGGCCGGTGTCGCCCATGGCCCAGAAGTTGTCGCTGGCGTAGGGCGCGCCCTTGTTGTCGGCGATGCGCACGATGCGGTCGAGCGGCACGCCGCACTGCGTATGCCAGATGGCCGCCGCCTCGTCATCCGTGTGGTAGACCGTCACCAACAGGCGCGATTTGTCGATACCAAGCCAGGCCGGGCTGGTGATGAACTCCCAGGCCCAGGTGATGGCGTCCTGCTTGAAGTAATCACCGAAGCTGAAATTACCCAGCATCTCGAAGAAGTTGTCGCTGGCGTAGGGCGCGCCCTTGTTGTCGGCGATGCGCACGATGCGGTCGAGCGGCACGCCGCACTGCGTATGCCAGA
>CAMTXV010000288.1:0-11510 GCA_947085665.1 uncultured Sinobacteraceae bacterium
ACCAGCTGGTTGAGGTCGGCGCGGCAGTTGATGATTTTCTTTTCATCCACACGGATGCGCGCGGCACCCATCTTGATTTCCTCAAGGCCGGTGGCGCCGCCTTCAGCGAACAGGCCGTCTTGCTTGGGAGCTTGTGCGCTCATGACCACGGCCGGGTGGGCGGCATAGCTGCCGGGGGCTGGGGCCAGGGGAGCCTGTGGGGCGGCGGCAGGGGCCGGGGCGTCATCCCAATCGAGCATGTGAAGTGTCCTCTCTCAAAGTGTGGTTTGGACTCGCGTGGTGGCGCGAGGTTGCAATGCGAAAACGGGTGCTGGAGCTGCAAAAACCCGCGCGCGGCGGGTTCTTGCAGGCTCATGGTGCGGGGCTGCCTTACTGGCAGGCCTCGCAGGTGGGGTCGGTGATGAGGCAGAGCTTGGGCCCGGCATCCACGCCGCGGCTTTCGGCCGTTTGCGGCGCTTGCTGCTGCTGCGGTGCGGCGGCCATGCTGCCGGCGCTGCTGCCATTGCCCACCTGGTTGAGTCGACCATCGGTGATGGTGGTCTTCTCGGTGTGCGTCGCACCCAAGCTGCGGAGGTAGTAGGTGGTTTTGAGGCCACTCACCCAGGCGTGCTTGTACAGCTCGTCCAGCTTGCGGCCGCTGGGCTGCGCCATGTAAAGGTTCAGGCTCTGGGCCTGATCCAGCCACTTCTGGCGGCGGCTGCCGGCATCCACCAGGCGCTTGGAGTCAATTTCGAAAGCGCACTTGTAGATGGCCTTCAGCTCGGCCGGCACGCGGTCGATGCGCTGCACGCTGCCATCGAAGTACTTGAGGTCGTGGGCCATCACTTCGTCCCACAGGCCCAGCTTCTTCAGGTCGTTCACCAGGTATTCGTTCACCACGGTGAAATCGCCCGAGAGGTTCGATTTCACGTAGAGGTTCTGGTAGGTGGGGTCAATGGACTGGCTCACGCCCACGATGTTGCTGATGGTGGCGGTGGGCGCAATGGCCATGCAGTTGGAGTTGCGCATGCCCTTGGCCTGCACTTCGGCGCGCAGACCGGCCCAGTCAAACTGGCCGCTTTGGCTGCGGTCCTGCGTGAGGTAGCCGCCGCGCTCCTTGGCAAGAATCTCGATGGAGTCGATGGGCAGCACGCCCTGATCCCACAGCGAGCCCTTGAAGCTGGAGTAAGCACCACGCTCTTTCGCCAGCTGGTTGCTGGCCTTGATGGCGAAGTAGCTGATTGCCTCCATGCTTTCGTCTGCGAACTGGATGGCCGCATCGCTCTCGTAGGGCAGGCGAAGCTTGTAGAGCGCATCGTGGAAGCCCATGAGGCCCATGCCCACCGGGCGGTGGCGCAGGTTGCTGTTACGCGCCGTGGACACCGAGTAGTAGTTGTACTCAATCACGTTATCGAGCATGCGCATGGCCGTGCTGATGGTCGCTTCGAGCTTGACGAAGTCGAGCTTGCCATCGGCGCCGATGTGCGCGGGCAAGTTCACCGAGCCCAGATTGCACACGGCAATCTCGGAGCCCGCCTTGGTGTTGAGCGTGATCTCGGTGCAGAGGTTGCTGCTGTGCACCACACCCACATGCTGCTGCGGGCTGCGCAGGTTGCAGGGGTCCTTGAAGGTCACCCAGGGGTGGCCGGTTTCAAACAGCATGGCCAGCATCTTGCGCCACAGCGTGACGGCCGGAACGCGCTTGTAGTTACCGATGCGACCCTCGTCGGCCATCTTTTCGTAGTGGCAGTACCGTGCCTCAAAGGCCGCGCCCATCATGTCGTGCAGGTCCGGCACTTCGTCGGGCGAGAACAGCGTCCACTGGCCTTCTTCCACCACGCGCTTCATGAACAGGTCAGGAATCCAGTTCGCGGTATCCATGTCGTGCGCGCGGCGGCGCTCGTCGCCGGTGTTCTTGCGCAGGTCCAGAAACTCTTCGATGTCGCGGTGCCAGGTTTCCAGGTACGCGCAGAGCGCGCCCTTGCGCTTGCCACCCTGGTTCACGGCCACGCAGGTGTCGTTCGCCACCTTGAGGAAGGGAACCACGCCGTTGGACTTGCCATTGGTGCCCTTGATGTAACCGCCCATGCCGCGCACGGGCGTCCAGTCGTTGCCCAGGCCGCCCGCAAATTTGCTGAGCATGGCGTTGTCTTTCACCGCGCCGAAAATGCCGTCGAGATCATCCGGCACCTGCGTGAGGTAGCAGCTGGACAGCTGCGGACGCGGCGTGGCGCTGTTGAACAGGGTGGGCGTCGACGACATGAAGTCGAAGGAGCTGAGCAGGTTGTAGAACTCGATGGCGCGGGTTTCGCGGTCCACTTCGTTGATGGCAAGGCCCATGGCCACGCGCATGAACATCGCCTGCGGCAGCTCGAAGCGCTTCTTGCCCTTGTGGATGAAGTAGCGGTCGTAGAGCGTCTGCATGCCGAGGTAATCGAACTTCAGATCGCGGTCGGCCACGATGGCATTGCCGAGGCGGGCGAGGTCGTACTCCATGCAGCGCGCGTCGAGCAGTTCTTCCTTCACGCCACGGGCAATGAAGGCTGCGAAGTACTCGGGGTAGAGCGGCGCCATCTCGCTGGCGGTGGGGCGGGTTTCGGGCTGGTCGAGAAACTTCAGCGCCTCGTGGTAGAGCGCCACGGTGAGCAGGCGCGCGGCCACGTAGGTGTAGTTCGGCTCTTTCTCGATGCGCGCACGGGCGGCGAGGGTGAGCGCCTGACTCAGCTCAGCCTCGCTGATGCCTTCGTACAGGTCGCGGATGGCCGAGGTCACCACCTCATCGGGGTTCACGCCGGTGAGCGTGCCGCAGGCCTCGCGCACCAGCTTGTGCAGGCGCTGCTCGTCAAGCGCCACGCTGCGGCCGTCGTCGAGCTTGATGTGCAGCACGTTGGCCGCGGTTTCCGGCTGCTTGGCGGCGGCTTCAGCGGCACGCTCCTGCGCGCGGGCGTCGCGGTAGATGACGTAGCTGCGGGCAATCTTGTGCTCGCCGGCGCGCATCAGGGCCAGTTCCACCTGATCCTGGATATCTTCGATGTGCACGGTGCCGCCGCCCGTGATCTTGCGGCTGAGGGCGGCCACCACGCTGGCGGTGATGGTTTCCACCTTCTGGCGCACCGCGGCACTGGCGGCGGCGGCCGAGCCTTCCACGGCCAGAAAGCCCTTGGTGATCGCAATCGCAATCTTGCTCGGGTCAAAAGCCGTGACCTTGCCGTTGCGGCGGATCACTTTCAGCGCGCCGGGGGCGGTGGCTGCCACTTCTGCTGCGGTGGTGCCGGCTGCGGTGGGCAGCGGGGCTTTTGGAGCGGTGATTGCCGACTCGATTTGCATGGAACTCTCCCTTTGTAAGGTGCCAAAAACGCTTGTTGTGACTCCGCAGCGTGATGCTGCGGTGGAGCAATGACGCCATCACCCGCCCGCACGGTGGTCAGGCTGGGGTTTGGTGTCGTTGGTGATCAATTCTTGCCCAGCAGGCCCTCGATGGATGCCTGTGGGAAGCGGTTTTGACGATACCCCTCAGGTTTTGAGGCGTCAACGCTCAATTACACAAAATCTTGTGGTCGTTTTGGTGCGCCACCACTACATCCTGTGTTTCTGGGGCTAATAAGCCAAGCGCAAGTGCTGCAAAAAGTGTGGATAACTTGTGCGCCAAGGCGAAAAGTTTTTGCGGTTTCAGTGGTTTGCGGCCGGTGCACCAAATCGGGCGCTTTTTTCAACTTTAGTGGTTTGTCATGAGGTTAAAACGGGGCAGAAAAATGTCTTCTGCCAGACCTCTTGACGGGCGCGGCCAATGGCGGCACGGCCCGCCCTCGTGCCTGGCCCTGCGGCCGCTCTCAGCAGCTCGCCGCCGTCACCCGGGTGGAGGCGGCGTCGAAGATTTTTTCGGCATTGGCGGCCAGAAAGTGCTTGAAGATCAGGGGCTGGCCGTCGTCCCGCCACAGCGGCGCGCCATCGGCCGCCGTGGCCTGGGCACGCTCGATGATCTCCACAAACTGCCGCTCGCTTTCGGCCACGCCGGCGCTGCCGTCGGCCTCGCGCACCGGGGTGGGCATGGTGGCGGCGAGGGTGGCGGTTTGCCGCAGCTTGGTGCCGGGCGCGCCCTGAATGGCCGGCAGCAGGCGAAAGCCGGCCGCCTGAAGGGCTGCCGCCATGGGCTCGATGCCCGCGAAGCCCGCCGCCAGCACATCGATGGTGACGTGGTTGAAATCAGGCCCCAGCGCCAGCGCGCTGGCCGCCTCGCCCGACACCGCCGCCACCGCCTGCAGGGTGCTGCGCTGCAGGGCTGGGCCGTTGCGGTGCATGAGCCGGTGCACGAAGTGGGTCACAAAGCGCTCGGCATCGGCCGCATCGAGCCCGCCCGCCGCCTCGGCCTTGGCGATGAGCGCGATGAAGGGGGCGTGGTCCACCGCTGCGGCCTGCTCGGCGCAGTCGGCACGTACCAGGGCGGCCACCTCGGGCGGAAAGGCATCGAGATCCACCTGCGAGACAAACACCTTGAAGGGGGTGTGGTCCTGTCCGGCGGCTTGCAGGTCGAAGCTGACCAGCTTCTTGGCGGGAAAGCGGTAATCGAGATCGCGGTGCAGGCCCAGCACCCGGGCCGCCCGCACAAAGAGATCGCGCACGGCCACATCGGCGGTGCGGATGGCGCCGTGGTCGTTGTGAAAGCGCCCACCCTGTGCCTGCACCAGGCTTTGCAGGGCCACGAAGTCCGGCACATTGGCGGCGAACTTGGCGGTGGCGGCTTCGACAAACAGCCCGCGCAGGGCGGCGGGGGGCAGCAAGCGGCTCATGGGGTTTCTCCCTCGTCTGGCAGATCGCCCGGGTCTTCAGCCAGGCAGTGGTAGCGAATGACATCGCCCAGCTGCTGCACCAGCGTGGCGCCGGGGCTGATCACCCCCTGCGACACCAGCGGAAAGCGCTCGGCCTGCAGGTAGATTTCCTCACCGCCGGTGGTGAGGTAGGTGCCGTTGCGGGAGTCATCGCGGAAATAGAACTTGCCCCCCTCGTGCTGGATAGCGCCGTGCAGGCGCGACACATTCGGCCCGCCCACGTTGAGGGCGCAGGCGGAGTCGCGGCCCACCGAAAAGGGGCAGTCCTCCGGCCGAATGAGCAGCGACTTGCCGCGCCGCGTGAGCTTGAGCGCGCGGTAGAGGGTGTCGTTGCTGCCCAGCGATACCTGCACGGTGCTTTCGCGAAAGGTGGTGGCCTGCTCGCGCCAGGCGAGTTCAGTGACCCCGCGCAGGGCTTCGGCGGTGTCGGGCGTGGCGGGGTAGTGCACCAGATCGGCCCGCTGCGAGGCCGGCATTTCGCCGGCAAAGGCGGGGGTGATGAGAATGCAGTGCTCGTGGGCGTGGCCCAGAATTTCGCGGGCGCGGTCCACCGGCATGTTTTCGCTGCTGGCGGGCCAGAGGTCGAGCACCACCCGGCCGGTGAAGGCCAGCGGGCTGCCCACCGCCAGCTCATCGGCTGCGGTCTGGAACGCCAGCGCGGCTTGCAGCGCGATGCCGGCGTTGTTGTAGATGCCCAGGTATTCGCCGTTGCCGGTGACGGCAATCGCGGCGCCCGGCAGCTCCAGCGCAGCCTTGAGCTTGGCGCGGTGCACCTGCGTGAGCGCCGTGGCTGCGGGCGCGCCCCGCAGCGTGCCCACGGTGGCAAGCAGAACGGCGCTGGAGGAGTTGGGCATGGCGACGCTCGATCAATAAAAGAAAGAAATTCAGGCCGCGATGGCTGGCGCCGGCATGGCGGCCGCCGGCTGTTCGGGCGGGGCGCTGCGGAGTACTTGGTAGTGCAGCAGGTCGCCGGTTTGTTTCAGCAGCGTGGCGCCGGCGCTGATGACGCCACGTCCCAGCAGCGGCAGGCGCTGGCGGTGCACGAAGACATCTTCGCTCTGCGGCGTGAGCAGGTAGCTGCCGTTGCGCGAGTCATCCACAAAGTGGAACTGCCCGGCCTCGAACACGATGCGCCCATGCACACGCGAGGCGACGTCGCCATTCAACCGAAGCCCGCAGCTTTTATCGCGCCCCAGGGTGAACGGGCAGTGCTCTGGCAGCAGTTGTCGCTCGACATCGCCAAGGCTCAGCAACAGCCAGCGATCGGCCGCCGGGGCCTCGCCGGGGCTGGCCGCGACGGCTGCGGGCTGCGGCGCCGCGCTGGCGGGCGTGCTGGCCTGGAGCGGGTTCAGGACTGCGGCCTGCCAGTCGAGTACGAAGAGATCGCTGAGCGCCGGCTCGGCATCGACCAGGCTGGGCGGCGTTGCCAATTGCGCCTGGTCGCGCAGCGCCTGCGGCAGACAGTCATAGAGGTCGCGACTGAGCAGCAGGCTGTGGTCGCGGCTGAGCTGCAGAACGCGGCTGGCGCGCGCCATAGCGGCAGCACGGCCGGCTTCGGTGTCGGCCCCCAGGCCCATCATCACCGCGCGCAGCGCCACCGGGGCCAGCTCTTCAGCCAACTGCTGCGTGCCCTGTGCCAGCAGTTCAATGGTTCCCCACACCGCCTCGCAGACCCCGGCGGCGCTGCCCAGCAGCTGATGACACACCAGCCCCTGCGGCGCGTCGTGCACCACGCCGCCACGGGCAGCGAGCCTGGCCCCGAGGGCAATGCGCAAGGCCGGTGCGGGAGGCTGGGGCAGTCGCAGCGCAGAGGCCGGATCGGCAAAGCCAAGCTGCAAGACCAGCGCTGCGGGAGGAGTCATGCGGCAGAGAATAGCCGAGCCTCTTTTGCAGCAGCAGTCGCGCGGTGGGGCAGGCCTCGTCGCGGCGTGGACTACGGAGCCGAAGTTTCCTTCTCGAACAAATGGTCAGGGCAGGGCAGCCCGGCCTAAAATCGCGTGATATGACCCCTGCTTCGGAAGCCTATTTCCAAAAACACTGCCCCGGCTGCTTTCAGCTGAAGGGCGGCATGGCGGTGTGCCCGCATTGCGGCTACGACGAAGCAACCCAGCGATCGCCCATCTTCCTGCCGCACGGCACCATTCTGGCGGGCCAGTACCGCGTGGGTCGCGTGCTGGGCCGCCCCGGTGGGTTCGGCATCACGTATCTGGGTTGGGATGTGAACCTGCAACAGCGGGTGGCCATCAAGGAATACCTGCCGCGCGAAATCGCGCAGCGCATGCCCAATTCGCTCGAAGTGAATGTGCATACGGCAGACGACAAGCGCGGCTTCGAGTTCGGCAAGGAGCAGTTCCTGCGCGAGGCGCGCATCGTGGCGAAGCTCGATCACCCCAACATCGTGCGGGTGCGCAACTTCTTCAACGCCAACGCCACGGCCTATCTGGTGATGGACTACTACGAGGGCATGTCGCTGGGCGACTACCTCTCGAGCGTGCGCAACAAGCTGGAGCCTGAGCTGGCGGTGCCGCTGGTGAAGCCCATTCTCGAAGGCCTGCAGTACGTGCACGAGCGTGGGCTGGTGCACCGCGACCTCAAGCCCCACAACATCTATCTGGCTGCCATCGGCCGCCCCATCGTGCTCGACTTCGGTGCCGCCCGGCAGGCGGCGGGCGACCGCGTGCAGAGTCTCTCGGTAGTGCTCACCGAGGGCTACGCGCCGCTGGAGCAATACCAGCGCCGCGCCGTGCAAGGCCCCTGGACCGACGTCTACGGCGTGGCCGCCACGCTCTATCGCATGATTGCCGGCGCGGCTCCGCCCATCGCGCTCGACCGCATTGGCCGGGACCCGGTGGAAGACGGCGGCTGGAGTGCCGTGCCGCCCACCCTGGTGCCGGCCCTGCGCATGGCGCTCGCCGTGCGGCCTTCCGACCGCTACCAGAGCGCCACCGAGTTTCTCGCCGCACTGGAGCGGTTCCTGAGCGGCACCGCTCCGGCGGGGAGCCTGATGGGTGGCGAGAAGCTTTCAGCCACCACCCCCTTTGTGCCGCTGATTGCCGAGCCGCCGCCCACGGCCGCACCCGCCACTGTGGATGCGTCGCCGGCCGCCGCGCTGCGCCCCGGCCTGCTGGAAGCCGCCGTGCAGACGCCGGCCCCTGCGGCCCGCGCCTTTCCCGCCGCCCACCACGAGCGTCAGCCCGCGGCGGCTCTGACGCCGCCTGCCGTCTCGCCTGCGGCTCCGCTGCCTGCCGCCGCCATTGCCCCGCGCGCCGTGCAGGCGCCTGCACCCGCGCCGGCGCCATTCAAGCTGCCGGGCAGCCTGCCCGAGCGGCCGCTCGATGGCGCCGGTGCGGTGCTCGCCGCCCGTGCGGCATCACCCGCCGCACCCCTGCACCGCCGAGCCTCCGATGTCCTGCCGCCAGCACCGCCGCCGCCGTCCCGCCGCAAGAGCCGCGCGGTGCCGCTGATGCTGCTGCTGGGTGCGGGGGCGATCATTGGCTATGTGCTGCTGCACCCGCCGGGTGATGCCAAGCCCGCTGCAAAGCCCACGTCCACTTTGGTGGCCACACCGGCCAGCCCCTCGGTGGTGCCAGAAACCCGGCCACTCACCGAGCCCCTGGCGGCGCCGGTGGTGGCCACCCCGCTGCCCTTGCCGCTGTTGGTGACGCTGCCAGGTGGACAGCTGCGCCTGAACGACAGCGCGACCGGCGGCGGTTCGCGGGTGGCGGGCATCGAGGCGCTGAAAATGGGACGTACCGAGGTGACGGTGGCCCAGTTCCGCGAGTTCGTGCAGCGCACCGGCTACGACAACCCGCGCTGGCAGAACTACCCCTGTGAGTCTGCCGGCGGCCGCCTGCCGGACTGGCAAGACCCTGGCTATGCGCAGCGCGAGGAATCCCCCGTGGTGTGCGTGAGCTGGGCCGATGCCAATGCCTATACCCAGTGGCTGAGCCGCGAAACCGGCCAGCCCTACCGCCTGCCCACCGAAGCCGAGTGGGAATACGCGGCGCGCGCCGGCACCACCAGCCGCTACTGGTGGGGCAACGACCCCGACGAAGGCATGGTGGCCTGCCAGAGCTGCCCGCCGAAGGTGCCGACCCAGCCGGTGGCGGTGACCAGCTTCCCGGCCAATCCCTTTGGCCTGTACGAAACCCTGGGCAATGTGCGCGAGTGGACCTGCTCGCGCTACGAGAGCTATGCCAGTGCAGCGGCAGAGCGTTGCGGCAGCATCAGCGAGGCCGCCCAGGTGGCGGTGCGCGGCGGCAGCTGGCAGCAACCTGCCGAGGCCCTGCAAGCCAGCTATCGCGAAGCCTACGAACCCTATCGCCGCAATGTCTGGACCGGCTTCCGGGTGGTGCAGGATCTGCGCAGTCCGGCCGTCCCTTGATCTTCTCCTCCGCGTCGCTCGCCGTGATGCCACCGCTACAATCTGGCCATGCACGACTCCGCGGCTGACCCATTCCAGAAACACTGCCCCGGCTGCTTTCGGCAGAAGAACAACAGTTCGGTTTGCCCGCACTGCGGTTACGACGAATCGGCTCCGCGCAGCCCGCTGTTTCTGCCGCACGGTGCGGTGCTGGCCGGCCAGTACCGGGTGGGCAAGGTGCTGGGGCGTCCGGGTGGGTTTGGCATTACCTACCTGGGTTGGGACATCTACCTCCAGCAGAAGGTCGCCATCAAGGAATACCTGCCGCCAGACATTGCGGCGCGTATCCCTGAAAGCCAGGACATCACCGTCCACACCCAGGACGACCGCAAGACCTTTGAAAGCGGCAAGGAGCAGTTCCTGCGCGAGGCGCGCATCGTGGCGAGGCTCGATCACCCCAACGTCGTGCGCGTGCGTGGCTTCTTCAACGCCAACGACACCGCCTATCTGGTGATGGACTACTACGACGGCATGAGTCTCGATGCCTTCTTTGCTCAGGTGAAGCCGGTGCTGGAGCCGGTGGTGGCGTCATCACTCACCCAGATGGTGCTCGACGGCCTCGACTACGTGCACCGCCACGGCGTGGTGCACCGCGACATCAAGCCCAACAACATCTATATCGCTGCCGTTGGCAAGCCCATCATCCTGGACTTCGGCGCCGCAAGGCAGGCGGCCGGCAGCACCAACAAATCGGTCTCGGTGGTGCTCACCGAGGGCTATGCCCCCATGGAGCAATACCAGCGCCAGGGACTGCAGGGTGCCTGGACGGACGTCTACGGCGTGGCCGCCACGCTCTACCGCATGATCACCGGCAAGGCGCCGCCCGTGGTGCTCGACCGCATCCACCGCGATCAGCTCGAAGTCGACAACTACGCGGGCATCCCCGAGGTGCTGAAGCCGGTGTTGCGTCAGGCGCTCGCCATCAAGGCCGAGGAGCGCTACCAGACCGCCGCCGCCTTCAAGCTGGCGCTCGCCATTGCGGTGGGACCGGCGTCGTCCAATGCGCCGATGCCGGTGGTGTCGAACAGCGTCAAGGACATGAGCGTGGCGCCGCCCTCGCCGCAGCCACTGGCGGCCGAGCTGCTGCGCGACACCACCCGGCGCCACGGCAACCTGCCAGCCGCTGCGCTGACGCCGGCCACCAAGCCCTTGCCGGCAGTGCTCGCCACCGCGCCGCTGGCCATGCCGCCGCCGGTGCCAGCGCCCAAGCCAGCGCAAGCCCGGTCAGGCGCTGTGCCGCCGGAGCCCAAGCCGGTACCGCGCTGGGCGCTGCCTGCCATGGCGCTGTTCGCCGCCCTGCTGGTGGTGGGTTATTTCATTCGCCCACCCGGTGCGGGCACGGCCCCCGCGCCCGTCAGTGCCGCGCCAAGCCCCGCCACGGTGGCCGCGCCCAAAGCGGCTTTCGATTCCGCCAACATCCCCGAACTGGCCGATGTGCCCGCTGGCGTGCGCAATGATGTGGACTACCGCGCCTCCCGCATCAGCAAGGCGGAGGTCACCGTCGGACAGTTCCGGCTGTTCGTGCAGCGCACCGGCTACCGCAATCCGCAGTGGGAATCAGAACCCTGCGAGGGCGGCAGCGGCAGCTGGGAGGCTCCTGGCTATGTGCAAACCGACAGCCACCCGGTGGTCTGCGTGAACTGGGACGATGCGCAGCGCTATGCCGAATGGCTGGCCCGCGAAACCGGCCGCCAGTTCCGCCTGCCCAGCGACCGTGAGTGGGAATACGCCGCCGCTGCCGGCAGCGCCAGCCGCTTCTGGTGGGGCAATGCACTCACCGAAGCCAACGCCGTCTGCGCCGATTGCAGCCGCCAGACTCCGACCAAGCCCTGGATCGTCGCCTCGCTGGGCAGCAATGCCTGGGGCCTGTTTGGCACCGCCAGCAATGTGCGGGAGTGGACCTGCTCCGCCCTTGCCCAGGGCAACTGTGCCGCCACCGCCGAACCCGGCGAGCGCATCACCCGCGGTGGCAGCTGGCGCGATCCGGCCGCAGCACTGCAAACCGATTTCCGCGCCTCGCTCGACAAGAGCCGCCGCAACACCTGGACAGGCTTCCGGGTGATGGAAGCGCTGCGCTAGCCGCTCGCTGCTGCGCAGCTCGCTGTGAGGGCGTGCCCTGCTTCGCGGGCACTGTGAGGGCGCTCGCTGCTGCGCAGCTTGCTGTGAGGACGGCGGCTTTGCCGCCTGTGAGGGCGCTCGCGTTGCTCGCTGTGAGGACAAGCCACAGCCAAAGGCCACTGAGCCCTGCGTCGCATCGCCTTTCCTCACAGGCGGCAAAGCCG
>CAMTXV010000289.1:0-1771 GCA_947085665.1 uncultured Sinobacteraceae bacterium
CTCGGTGCCCTACGCCAAGACGGTGCGTGGCTACTCACTGTTCGGTGAGAGCTTCGTCTACATCCTGTTCGAGGACGGCACTGATCTGTATTGGGCGCGCTCGCGGGTGCTGGAATGTCTCTCTCAGGTGCAGGGTCGCCTGCCCGCCAATGCGCGTGCCGCACTCGGCCCCGATGCCACGGGTGTGGGCTGGATTTACGAATACGCGCTGGTGGATCGCACCGGCGGCAATGACATCAGTCAGCTGCGCGCCTTGCAGGACTGGTTTCTGAAATACGAGCTGAAGACGGTGCCGAATGTGGCTGAAGTCGCCACGCTGGGCGGCTTCAACAAGCAGTATCAGATCGTGCTCGACCCGGATCGCCTGCGCGCCTTCAAGCTGCCGGTGGAGACGGTGATGCGGGCCGTGCAGGACGCCAATGCCGAGACCGGCGGCTCGGTGCTGGAGCTGGCCGAGGCCGAATACATGGTGCGTGCGCGCGGCTATCTAAAAACGCTGGATGACTTTCGCAGCATCCCGGTCGCTCTCGGCGACAACGGCACGCCGGTGCTGCTGCGGGACGTGGCAACGGTGCAGATCGGCCCCGAAACCCGGCGCGGCATCGCCGAACTGGATGGCGAGGGTGAAGTGGTCGGCGGCGTCATCGTGCTGCGTTCCGGTGCCAACGCCGCCACCACCATCACCGCAGTCAAGGCCAAGCTCGAAACCCTCAAGGCCAGCCTGCCGAAAGGTGTCGAGATCGTCGAGACCTACGACCGCTCGCTGCTCATCAATCGCGCGGTCAGCAACCTCACGACCAAGCTGGTGGAGGAGTTCATCGTCGTGGCGGTGGTGTGCGTGCTGTTCCTGTTCCACCTGCGCTCGGCGCTGGTCGCCATCCTCACCTTGCCGCTGGGCATTCTCATGGCCTTTGCGGTCATGAAGGCGCAGGGCATCAACGCCAACATCATGTCGCTGGGCGGCATCGCCATCGCCATCGGCGCGATGGTGGATGCGGCGGTGGTGATGATCGAGAACGCGCACAAGAAGCTCGAACACTGGCGGCACGATCACGAGGGCCGGGACCCCGAAGGCGCGGAACGCTTGCAGGTGATGGCCAACGCCGCCGCCGAAGTCGGCCCGGCGCTGTTTTTCTCGCTGTTGATCATCACGCTCAGCTTCGTGCCGGTGTTCACCCTGCAAGCGCAGGAGGGTCGCTTGTTCGCACCGCTGGCCTACACCAAGACCTATGCGATGGCGGCAGCAGCTGGCCTGTCGGTGACGTTGATCCCTGTGCTGATGGTGTGGTTCATCAAGGGCAGGATTCAGGACGAGCAGAAGAACCCCATCAACCGCTTCCTCATCCATATCTACCGCCCCGGCATCCACGCCGTGCTGCGGCATCCCCGCATGACGCTGGTGATTGCAGTGATGGCGATGGTGCTGTCGGTCTGGCCCGCGACCCAGCTCGGCAGCGAGTTCATGCCGCCGCTGGATGAGGGTGATCTGCTTTACATGCCCACCGCGTTGCCAGGGCTGGCCGTCGGCAAGGGTGCGGAAATCCTCCAGCAGACGGACCGCATCCTGAAAACTTTCCCCGAAGTGAAGCGCGTGTTCGGCAAGATCGGCCGTGCGGAAACCGCCACCGATCCCGCGCCACTGGAGATGGTGGAAACCACAGTGCAGCTGAAAGACCAGAGCGAGTGGCGTGCGGGCATGACGACCGAGAAGCTGATCGAAGAGATGGATGCAGCACTCAAGATTCCCGGCATGGGCAATGTCTGGGTCAAC
>CAMTXV010000290.1:0-8912 GCA_947085665.1 uncultured Sinobacteraceae bacterium
ACGTGTGCTCTTCCGATCTCAGCCAGCCAGCCAACAAAGGTCGTCAGCACCGTGGTGGCGTCGTCGAGCCCCAGGTTTACCGTCAGCAGCAGGGTGCCCGCAACGGCGGTCAGCGCAGGGGCCAGCAGCAGGGCAATCAACAGGAATCCGCCCAGGTTACGGGGGCTGGCAAGGTCCAGCCGCTCACCTGCGAAGCGGCGCAGCAAATGCGCCGCCAGCAGCACCTCCAGGCTGTTGCATAAGGCGAGACCAGCACCCAGCAGCGGCGTTGGCAAGGCAATGGCGTTTGCCACGAAATTGCCCAGCAGTGCCGCCAGCGCAAGACCTGGCCACTCGGCGTCTCTGGTCTTCAGTAGAAGCCCCAGCACCAGACCGTTGGTGAGCCAGATCGCTGACACCCCCTCGTCGCCACGGGTCAATATCGAGCTGAGCCAGCACATGCCCGCCACCAGCGCGGCCAGCCCCAGGCGCTGCAACAGCAGATTCAGAGTGTCACTAGAGGAGGTAGGCATGCAGTGGTTCACGGGATGACGCAGCGGGACAAAGGGGCTGATCACTGCGCAGCAAGCTGCAAGTTCAGCGCCGGGGCCCTGCCCAACGCGCGAGCCGTCACATGGGAGGGGGTGTTGGCGATGAGCGCGGCAGTGAAGCCGATGGCCGGTGCCAGCGCAGCGCAAGGCTCAAGTGCAGATCGCTGCTGCCGATACCCAGACTGGCCCCACTGCCTCGGGGCGTCAGAAAAGGGTCGCCATGTCTTCATCTGCTGCCGGGCTGCTGCACAGCATCGACCAGAGCACCCAGCTGGCCGGCCACAACCGGTTGGCGCTGCTGCTGTTTCGTGTGGGTGCGCGCCGTGCGACGACGGACGACGGCACACCGCCCTCGCTGCTGGAGCGCCAGCTGTTCGGCATCAATGTGTTCAAGGTGCAGGAGGTGATTCCGCGTCCCGCGCTCACCTGGCTCCCCTCGGCGCATCCGCGCGTCTGCGGCGTGGCCGAGATTCGCGGCCGGGTGATCCCCGTACTTGATCTGGCGGCGGCTGTTGGCGGCGAACCCACGCCAGCTGATGCCGCAGCGCATGTGATCGTGGCCGAGTTCAACCGCACCGTGCAGGGCTTTCTGGTGCGGGCGGTGGAACGCATCATCCACGTCGACGTGAGCGAGGTGCACCCGCCGCCCGACAGCGGCAGCCACGGCTATCTCACCGCCATCACCCGCCAGGGCGGCGAGCTGGTGGAGATTGTCGATGTGGAAAAAGTGCTCTCCGACGTGCTGGGCGATGCGCCCACCATCTCGGATGATCTGGTGCACGCCGCCAAAGCGCTGCAAGACGGCCGCCGCATTCTGGTGGCCGACGACAGCCGTGTGGCCCGCGCGCAGGTGGAGCGTATCCTCGGCCAGCTGGGTATCGAGTGTCTCTTGGTGAACGATGGCCGCGAGGCGCTACGCACCCTGCAGGCGCTGGCCGACCAGGGCGTGAAACCCAGCGAGCGCTTCAGCATGGTGATCTCCGATGTCGAGATGCCGGACCTCGACGGCTACACCCTGGCGACGGAAATCCGCCGCGACGCGCGCCTGAAAGACCTCTACGTGATCCTGCACACCTCGCTCTCGGGCGTGTTCAACAACGCCATGGTGCAGCGGGTGGGGGCTGATCGCTTCATCCCCAAGTTCAGTCCCAACGAACTGGCGCAGGCCGTGCTGGACCGCTTGCAGACGCGCCATTAGGGCGACGCCGGTTACACGGGTACGAGACTTGTAGGGAGCCCCGGTTGAGTTCCAACACCGGAGTTGCCCCATGTCGGACGCCCTGTTCGGTATCCACGCCAAAGCCCTGTCACTGGGCCGCGCGCGCATGGACGTGCTCGCCGCCAACATCGCCAATGCCGATACACCGCAGTACCTCGCGAAAGACCTCGACTTCGCGCAGGCGCTGAAGACCGAGTTCGCCAGCGCCAGCAATCTGGTCACCACCAGCAGCCAGCACCTCGCACTCGGCGGCAACGCTGCTGGAGGCTCTGCGGCAGAAGTCTGGCGCACGCCGCTGCAACCCTCGGCCGATGGCAACACGGTGGATGTGCAGATCGAGCAATCGCAGTTCGCCGAGGCGGCCCTGAAATACCAGGCCAGCCTCAACTTTCTCGACTCGCGCGTGCGTTCGCTGATGACTGCAATCACTGGCCAATAAGGAGCCTCGCCATGAGCACCTTCCGCATCTTCGATATCGCAGGCTCGGCACTCTCCGCCCAGTCGGTGCGCTTGAACGCCACCGCCAGCAACCTCGCCAACGCCAACAACGTGGCCGGCTCGCCGGAAGACGTCTACCGGGCCCGCGAGCCTGTGTTTTCGGTCGCCACCGACGCGCAGGGCGAGGTGGCCGGCGTGCGGGTGATGGATGTGCAGACCGCGACCGCCGAACCGCAGAAGCTCTACCAGCCCGGCCATCCGCTCGCTGATGGCGAGGGCTATGTCTACGCGCCCAGCGTGAATGTGGTGGAAGAGATGGTGAACATGATCTCGGCACAGCGCAGCTACCAGAGCAACGTTGAGGTGTTCAACACCGTCAAGGACCTGACGATGCGCACCCTCACGCTCGGCAAATAAGGAGTCTTGAACCATGGCCAACACCATCAACGGCTACGAATCGCTGGGCCTCGCCCAGCCGGTGCAAGGGTCGACCAAACAGAATCTCGGCCAGGCCGATTTCCTTAAATTGATGACCACGCAGTTACAGAGCCAAGACCCTTTCAAGCCCATGGACTCCTCGCAGTTCCTGGGGCAGATCGCGCAGTTCTCCACCGTGAGCGGCATCGAGTCGCTCAACAGCAACTTTGCCTCGCTCTCCAGCAGTCTCACCGCCAACCAGGTGCTGCAAGGCGCAGCCCTCGTGGGCCGCAGCGTGCAGGTGCCGGGCGATACGCTGGCGCTGGGCAGCAGCAACACCGTCGCCGCCAGCGCCACGCTGCCCTCTAGCGGCGGACTCACCGCCACCATCCGCGATGCAGCAGGTGCCATCGTGCGCCGCATCGATCTCGGCACGCAGTCGGCTGGTAGCGTCGATGTGAGCTGGGACGGCACCACTGCCAGCGGCGCACGCGCACCAAGCGGCAACTACACGCTCACAGCCGAGCTGACCAACAGCAACGGCGTCACCCAGGCCGTGGCCACCCAGGTGGTCACGCCGGTCACCGCCGTCACCCTCGGGGCACAGGGCTTGCAGCTGGTGGTTGAGGGCGGTCGCTCGGTGGCTTTATCGGCGGTCAGCGCCATCCGCTGAAGCCTTGCAGACAAACTTTTTTCAAGGAGCACATCCATGTCCTTCCCCATCGCACTCAGCGGCCTCAATGCCGCTTCGGCTGATCTCGGCGTGACCGCCAACAACATTGCCAATGCCAACACCGCTGGCTTCAAGTCCGCGCGTGCGGAGTTTGGCGATGTGTTTGGTGCCACCGCCTATGGCCTGTCGCGCACCGCCAGCGGGCAGGGCGTGCGCCTGCAGCAGATTGCCCAGCAGTTCAAGCAGGGCAACGTCAACTACACCGACAACACGCTCGATCTCGCCATCAACGGCGAGGGCTTCTTCACGGTGAAGAGCGACAAGGGCACGGCCTACACCCGCGCCGGCGCCTTCGGGGCCGACCGCGAGGGTTATGTGAGCAACAGCGCCGGCCAGCGCTTGCAGGTGTATTCACCGCTGCCGGGCGGGGTGGGCTTCGATACCGCCAACACCAGCGACCTGCGCCTGTCCACGGGGGATAACCCGCCGATGGCGACCAGCGCGCTCGAAGTGCAGGCCAACCTGCCCGCGAATGAGACCGCCCCCACCGTCACGCCCTTCAACCCGGCAGACCCCTTGAGCTACAACCGCACCACTTCGGTGACGGTGTACGACTCGCTGGGGGCGAGCCACACCGCGAATCTCTACTTTGTGAAGGGTGCCGCCGCCAACGCCTGGGACTTGAACGTCACCATCGATGGTGTGGCGGCTGGTGCCGCCACGCCCGTCACCTTCTCCGACAGCGGCGTGCTGACGGCACCCGCCAACGGCAGCCTGACGCTGCCGGCAGTGACTTTGACCAACGGTGCAGCAGCCATCACCGCCACGCTCGATCTCGGCGACACCACCCAATACGGCGACAGCTTCAGCGTCTCGCGGCTGACGCAGGATGGCTACACCACCGGCCGCCTCACCGGGCTCGAAGTCACCGCCGAGGGCATCGTGCAGGGCCGCTATTCCAACGGCCAGGCGACCGCACTGGGCAAGGTGGCGGTGGCCACCTTCACCAATCCCCAGGGCCTGCAGAAGCTGGGTGATACCGGCTTTGCCGAGACCTACGTCAGCGGTCCCGCACTCCGGGGCGAGGCCGGCAACGGCAGCCTGGGCGTGATTCAGTCCGGTGCGCTGGAGTCGAGCAATGTGGATCTCACCGCACAGCTGGTGAACATGATCACCGCGCAGCGCAACTTCCAAGCGAACGCCCAGATGATTCAGACGTCTGACCAGATCACGCAGACGATCATCAATATCCGGTAAGCGCCATGGACAGAGCCCTCTATGTCGCCATGACCGGTGCCGCGCAGACGCTGCGTGCGCAGGCGGTCAATCACTACAACCTCGCCAACGCCAGCACCACCGGCTTCAAGGCCGAGCTGGCGGTGGCGGGTGCGGTGGGCGTGCAGGGCACGGGCTTTGGTTCGCGCATCAATGCACAGAGTTTCATGGCCGGCACCGATGGCAGCGTCGGCGGCTTGCAGGCCACCGGCCGTGCACTGGACATCGCCCTCAAGCCCGACCAATGGCTGGCGGTGCAGGGCGCCGATGGGCAGGAGGCCTACACCAAGGCGGGTGATCTCACGCTCGATGCCACGGGCACGCTGCGCACGGCGAGCGGGCTCACGGTGCTCGGCGAGGGTGGCCCCATCACGCTGCCGGCCGCCACCAGTCTCAACATCGGTGCGGATGGCACCGTCTCCATCATTCCCGCAGGCCAAACCGGCGCGCAGGCCCTGAGCGCCGGCAAGCTCAAGGTGGTGACGGCCACGGCAGACCAGCTCACGCGCAGCGGCAACGGCCTGTTCTCGGCCCGGCCCGGCTTCACGCCCGACACCAGCAGCGGCGCGGTGCTCACCAGCGGCGCGCTGGAATCCAGCAACGTCAACGTCGCCGATGCGATGGTGACCATGATTGAACTCGCCAGAAACTTCGAGCTGCAAACCCGCGCCATGAAGGCCGCGGACGAGAATGCACAGCAGGCCGCCACACTGGTGAGGATGAAGTAATGGCCGACCTCCTCAACATCGGCAGCTCCGCGCTCTACGCAGCCACCAAGGGTCTCGACCTCACCGGCCACAACATTGCCAACGTCGGCACCGACGGCTATTCGCGCCAGCGGGTGGATCAATCGGCCCGCGCTGGTGGCAGCGTCAGCCGGCTCGATACCGGCGGTGGCGTGGTGGTCAACGGCACGCAGCGCCTCAACGATGCGTTGCTGGAATCGAAGCTCGTGCGTGATGGCGCCGAGGTATCGCGACTCACTGCCTTCAACAGTCTGGCTTCGCGCGCCGATGCGCTGCTGTCGAACAGCAGCAGCGGTCTGGCTACCGCCATGAACCAGTTTTTCAGCGGCCTGCAGAGTGTGGCCAGCGACCCGGCCTCCACCGCCGCGCGGCAGGCGGCACTCGGCGATACCCAGACGCTGACTGACCGCTTCAACAGCCTGCACGAAGAACTCTCTTCGATGGATCGCGAGATCGACCAGCGTCTGTCTTCCGCGGTGGAGAGCGTCAATAACCTCGCCAGCGCCATTGGCAAGCTCAACCGCAGCATCGCACTCGCCGGCCAGAACACGCCGGCCGATCTGCTCGACCAGCGCAACACCCTGGTGCAGCAGCTGAGCGAGCAGGTGGGCGTGACCACACTCGCGCAGGACGACGGCAGCCTCAACCTCTTCACCAGCGCCGGCCAACCGCTGGTGGTGGGTGAAAAGGTGAACCCGCTCAGCGTGGCAGACGATCTCTACCGCCCCGGTCGGCTCGACATCACCAGCGGTGGCGCGCGCATCACCACTCAACTCAGCGGCGGTGCTATCGGCGGGCTGCTGGATGCGCGCCGCAGCCTCGTAGACCCGGCGCTGGAAAAAATCGGCCGCGTGGCGGTGGCAATCACGACCCAGATCAACAGCGTGCAGGCGCAAGGCATCCGTCAGGATGGCAGCGTCGGCACCGATCTTTTCACCGCACCCACAGGCCGCGCCTTTGCAGCGACAAGCAACACCGGCGCGGCCACCCTCGCCGTGGGCTTCGGCGAGGTCAGCCAGCTCACGGGCGATGACTATCTGCTGCGCTCCACCGGCGCTGGCTGGCAGCTCACTCGCGCGAGGACGGGCGAGGCCGTGAGCTTCACCGGCAGCGGCAGCAGTGCTGATCCGCTGGTGGTGGAGGGCGTGCGCATCACCGTCACGGGGCTGGCCAGTTCGGGCGACAGCTTTCGCATCAGCCCCACGCATGATGCGGCTGGCGCAGTGCAGCTGGCCACCAGCGACCCGCGCCACTTCGCGGCAGCGGGGCGCCTCTCCAGCAGCGCCAGCCTGAGCAATGCCGGTGTGGCCAAGCTCGCCTCGCCCGTGGTGGTGGATGCCGGAAACGCCGCGCTCGATACCCCCGTCACCATCACCTTCACCAGCAGCACCAGCTACCAGATTGGTACCGGGCCGAGCGTGGCCTTCGCGACCGGCGACACGATCAGCGTCAACGGCTGGTCGACCACCTTGAGCGGCACGCCGCAGGCTGGCGACCGCTTCAGCGTGAGCCCGACCGGCGCCGGCAGTAGCGACAACCGCAATGCGCGCGCGCTCGCCGATGTCGCCAGCCAGAAGCTGCTCGATGGCGGCCGCAGCACCGTGGGTTCCGCCAACACGGCGCTGGTGACGCAGACGGGTGCCACCGCCCTGCAGGTGGCGACCGCCAAGACCGCCGCCGAGGCCGTGCGCGTGCAGAGCCAGGGTGAGCGCGATGCCGTCTCTGGCGTGAACCTCGACGAAGAAGCGGCGAACCTGGTGCGCTATCAGCAGGCCTACCAGGCCGCTGCACAGGTGATTGCCACCGCAAACACCCTGTTCGACACGCTGCTCGCAGCGACCCGTCGCTAACTCAAGGGCTCAAGCCATGCGCGTTTCGACTCCCGCCCTGTTCAACTCCAGTCTCGCCAACATCCTCAACCAGCAGGCGGCGGTGGCCAAGGCGCAGGAGCAGGTTTCCACCGGCGTGAAGTTCAAGACCGCCGGCGAAAATCCCAGCGGTATGGCGCAGGTGCTGGCGCTGGAACAAGCGCAGGCCGAGCATGCGCAGACCTATTCCAACGTCACCACCCTGCGGCAGCGCCTGGGCACCGCCGAAAATGCGCTGGCTTCGGCAACCGATGTGATCAGCCGCGCGCGCGAACTCACCGTGCAGGCCAACAGCGCGAGTCTGTCGCCCGAGAACCGCCAGCAGATCGCCACCGAACTCACCCAGCTCAAGGCGCAGCTGGTGGACATTGCCAATACCAGCGATGGCGTTGGCCACTATGTGTTCGGCGGCACGCAGGATGCTTCAGCACCCTTCACCGAGAGCGGCAGTAGTGTTGCCTACAGCGGCACGCAGACGGTGCGCGAGCTGTCGGTGGGCGAGGGACGCACGATGTCTGAAGGGGATAGCGGCGACGCGGTGTTTCTGCGCGTGCCCAATGGCACGGGGGGAAAGACGGATCTCTTCACCCGTGTGCAGAACGCCATCGATGCTGCACTGGCGCCCACCACGACCGATGCCGAGCGCGCCGCGAGCCAGGCGCAATTCGCCACCGTACTGACGGACCTCGACGGTGGCATTGCGCATCTTTCCACCGTGCGCGCCTCGGCGGGCTCGCGGCTGGCCACGCTGGATGATCTCGATGTGCGTCTGCAGGGGCTGGATACCCAGTTGCAGCAGACGATGAGCGAGGTGCGCGACCTGGATTACGCGGAGTCGATCAGCCGCTTGCAGCTGCATTCGCTTTCTTTGCAGGCGGCGCAGGCGGCGTTTGCGAAGGTGCAGGGTTTGAGCCTGTTCAACTATTTGCGCTGAGCTGCTTGTCATTCCTGCGAAGGCAGGAATCCAGGTGTGTGTTGTCGTATTTCTCGCATTGTTCGCGCTGCCGCGCTGGCTGGCTGTTCGGTGCTCTGTGGTCTTTGGTTTCGCCTCGCGGCGACTCACTTCTTTTGCTTGTGCAAAAGAAGTAAGCAAGAAAAGCACACCCGATACGGCGGTGCCTTCGGCACTACCCTGCGATGCTCGGAGCGAGGGGCGCTGCGGAACTCGCACGATGAAGCCGTGCTCAGACAGGTCCTCGCTCAAAAGACCCCCTCGCCCCTGCGCTTCTCGGCGCCTCCCACGGGGCCCGAAATCACAAGCACTCGCTGCGCGAGCGAAGCAAGCGCCTGCCGTGGTTGTGGCTGTTGATGTGCTGTTGGGTCCCGTGGAGGGCGCCGAGAAGCACAGGCTCAAGGGGAGCTGTGCGCGAGGACTGTCTGAGCGAGCGGCTTCTTGCGAGCGAGTTCCGCAGCGCCCCCTTGAGCCGAGCATCGCAGGGTAGTGGCGCAAAGCGACACCGCCCGATCGGGTGTGTTTTCTTTGGTTACTTTCTTTGCACAAGCAAAGAAAGTGACTCGGCGAGAGCCGAAACCCAAGATCACCGGGAGCAACACAGTCAGCAAGCGCGGCAGCGCGACCAGAGAACACACCTGGATTCCCACCTTCGCGGGAATGACAAGCCTGGAGCGCGCTCATGCCGCAAGCCCCTGCGGCTTCACCAGCCGCTCCACAACGAACTCCACATGGCCCCGCGGCAACCCCGGCTGCCAAGCCTCGGTGCGCTTGGCCAGCGCCTGAAAGGCGAG
>CAMTXV010000291.1:0-3560 GCA_947085665.1 uncultured Sinobacteraceae bacterium
CTGCACCAGGGTGCGGGCGCCGGCCTGGCGCAGTTGCAGCAGGCCGCGCGCGCCGTCCTCGCCCATGCCCGTGAGCACGGCAGCCACCGCATTGGGGCCCACGTGCTCGGCGACACTACGGAACAGCACATCCACCGCCGGGCGCTGGAAGCACTCCGGTGCGGCATCGGTGAGCTGGCACATGTAGCGCGCGCCGCTGCGCACCACGCGCAGATGCAGACCGCCCGGAGCGACATAGACATGACCGGGCACGATCTGCTGGCCGTCCTGCGCCTCGCAGGCACGCATGGCCCCCACGGTGTTGAGACGCTGCGCGAACGGGCCTGAGAACGCGGCGGGAATGTGCTGGGTCACCACAATCGCCGGCGCATCGGCGGGCATCATGCGGATCACATCCTTCACTGCCTCGGTGCCGCCGGTGGAAGAGCCGATGGCAATGATCTTTTCGGTGGTGCCGTAGAGCTTGCCCGCACGCGGCAGGGGCTTTGCCGCGGCGGCGCCGGAATTGAGATTGCCGCGCGACACCACCCGCGCGCGCGCCGCCATGCGCAGCTTGCTGCGCAGCTCTTCGGTGTAGTGGGTGAGCCCGGCCTTCACGTCGAGCTTGGGCTTGGTGACGAAATCCACCGCGCCGAGTTCAAGGGCCTGCAGCGTCACCTCGGCGCCGCGCTCGGTGAGGCTCGACACCATCAGCACCGGCATGGGGTGCAGGCGCATCAGGTTTTCGAGAAAGGTCAGGCCGTCCATGCGCGGCATCTCGACATCCAGCGTCAGTACGTCAGGCTTCAGCTGCTTGATCTTGTCGCGTGCCACGAAGGGATCGGCCGCGGTGCCCACCACCTCGAAGCTGGAATCGCCGCTGATGATCTCGCTCAAGACCTGCCGCACCAGGGCGGAGTCGTCGACGATGAGTACTTTGATGGGCATGGGGTCGCGCCTTAGTCGAAGAGTTCCACGCTGCCGGTAACAGGGGCCTGCACCAGTCGCGAGCGGTAGGCCGATTCCACGGCGAGGTCGTTCTGTGCCAGGCCGGCGGTGAGGCGCTTCACCATCACCCGGCCCTCCTGCGGAAAGCAGTAAATCTTGCGCGGGCAGGTATCGCCGAGGTCTTTCGCGGCTACCGGAATGTGCTCGGCCTTGAGATAGCTCAGCACGAACTCGGCGTTGCGCTTGCCCACGTTGGTGTCGGTAAACCCTTTCAGCACCGCGCCGCCGCCAAACACCTTGGCCTCAAGACCCGAGCGCCGCGCACCGGCCTTGAGCAGCTCGTTGATGAGAATCTCCATCGCAAAGCTGCCATAGCGCGCCGAGTTGCTGCCGCCCAGATCGCCCTCCGGCAGCATGAAATGGTTCATGCCGCCAATGCCCAACCGCGGGTCGCGGATGAACGCGCTCACGCAGCTGCCGAGCACGGTGGTGAGCAGCAGCGGTTGATCGGTGACGTAGAACTCGCCGGGCAAGAGCTGCATCGCCTGCTGGTCGAAATGGCGGTCGCGGTAACTGTGCGTGGCCCAGCCATCGCCGGCGGCACCAGACTGCCCCCAGGCATCAGTCTGCGGCGCGCGCCGGGCGGCAAGGCTCATGCTGCCGCCTGCCGCTTCATGCCCGCGCTGGCGACGGCGGAATACACCGTGCGCCCCAGCGGCTTGATGAGGTGCTGCGCCTGCGAAAAGCTCTCGGAGTGGCCGGCGTAGAACAGGCCATCGTGCGCCATGCGCGGTGCCATCTTCTCGATGATGGCGAGCTGCGTGGGCTTGTCGAAATAGATCATCACGTTGCGGCAGAAGATGGCCTGGAACGGCCCCTTCATGGGCCACGCCGGGTCGAGCAGATTGAGCGGGCGAAAGCGGATGAGCGCCCGCAGCTCGTCGATGACCCGGCACTGGCCGGCATTGGGCCCGGTGCCACGCTTGAAGAAGCGGCGCTGGCGCTCGGCCGAAAGCTTGTCGATGCGGTCGAGCGGATACACGCCGCGTTCGGCGGTCTCCAACACCTGGGTATCGATGTCGGTGGCGAGGATCGTCACCGGCGGCGTGAGTGTGCCAAAGGCTTCCACCGCCGCCATGGCAATCGAGTACGGCTCTTCGCCGGTGGAGGCCGCGGCCGACCACAGCAGCGTGCGCTCGCCGCGCGGGCGCTTGGCGAGCAGCTCCTTCAGGGAATCGAAGTGATGCGACTCGCGGAAGAAGGCGGTGAGATTGGTGGTGAGCGCATTGGTGAAGGTCTGCCAGTCATCGGCATCGCCCTCGCGCTCCAGCCAGTCAAGATACTGCGTGAAGGTCTGGCACTGACTGACCTTGAGCGGACGTACCAGGCGGCTGTAGACCATGTCCTCCTTGCTCTCGGCCAGGGCAATGCCGGCCTTAGCGTGAATCAGCTGCCGCACCCGCTCGAAGTCGCGCGGGCCATAGGCGAACTGCCGGTCGTCAGCGGCTGAAGCAATCATGGGCTTTCAGGCTCAGTGTGTTGGAGTGACTGCGGGAACCGCGCTGGCTTCGTCTGGCAGCACGTGCTGCACGGCAGCGGTCAGCACGGGCTCGTCGAGATCCGCCGGCATACCAGCGAGGCCTAAGCCCCACACAGCGAACAGCATGAGGAAACTTTCAGCGGAACTGGCACGAAGGGCGTTGCGCATGAGGGGTTCTCCTGCTCGGGGCGGGTGGCGTCGCTAGCACCGCGCAGCAGCGGTGGGCGACTCCACTCTCTTCGGCTGCCTAAGGTCCGACTTGAGGCCCCGTTGACCAGCGGCATAGCAAGTCGGACGGACTGCATGCCGTACCGAGCGCCAGAAGGCCTCGTGCAACAGGCGGGCCTGCTGATGCATTTCTTGGGGCGCTGAGGAGACTGCAAGGTTCATCGTGGTCATGGCTTCAAGCTCGGCGGTGCGGGGTCGCTAGAGCCCTGTTGCAAGTTTGGTTCCCGCATTTTTCCGACACCTTTCCGGCAGTCGCTAGCTCTCTAGGCATAACAAAAAAGGGCGGAACCTTACGGTTCCGCCCTTCTGTTTTGCAGCGCTGTTGACTCAGAACTCCGACCACTGGTCATCGTTCTTGCCGCCGCTGGCCGCGCGCTTGGGCGCTGCGGCGGCCGGTTTGCCGACAGGCTTCATCGGCGGCCGGCTGCTGGGCACCGCGCGCAGCGTGCGCACCTGCGCTGCGGTGCGAACCCCAGTCTGACGCGGTGCTGGCGCGCCGTAGGGCTGGGCCTCGCTCTCGTCGAGCTTGAACTGGCTCACCGAATGGCTCAGGCCACCGGCCTGCTCTTCCAGCGAGCGGGCGGAGGCGGTGGCCTCTTCGACGAGTGCGGCGTTCTGCTGGGTCACTTCGTCCATCTGCGTGATGGTCTGGTTCACCTGCTCGATGCCCTGGCTCTGCTCCTGCGAGGCGGCGGTGATCTCGCTCATGATGTCGGTCACCCGCTTCACGCTGCTCACGATCTCATCCATGGTCTTGCCGGCCTGCTCGACGAGCTTGCTGCCGTTGCCCACCTTCTCCACCGAGTCGCCGATAAGACCCTTGATCTCCTTGGCGGCTGCGGCCGAGCGTTGCGCGAGGCTGCGC
>CAMTXV010000292.1:0-6858 GCA_947085665.1 uncultured Sinobacteraceae bacterium
CATCTGCCGTAGAGGGGATGAGCATTTCGACAATGGGCGTTTTCGTCCAGCCCCGCTCGCGCGCCTCGGCGTAGGCGCGCTCCATGTAGGCCAGCGAGGGCGCAAAGATGATGCCGCTCTGGTGATGCGCTTGCTGCTGCTTGCCAGGGGCACAGCGAAAATCCGGCAGCTCGCTCAGGGCCACGTTCATGCGCAGGGTGGCACTCTCGCACTGGTAATCGTTGAAGCGCTGCACAAGCGCCGGCTCGCGCTGATTCACATCGAGCAGCTGCGTGAACAGCAGTTTGGGGTTGAGGTTGCTGGCCACTTTCGCAGCCGTTAGCACTTCGCCCGAACCATCCTCATGTGCCAGCTGCACCTCGATGCTTCTGCCCAGGGCGCGCACCCGCGTGACTGCGCAATCGGTGGTGAGCGTGACGCCCAGCGCGCGTGCTTCCTCGGCCATCGCCTGCGTGATGGCCCCCATGCCGCCTAGCGCATGCCCCCACACGCCGGACTTGCCGTTGACCTCGCCGAATACGTGATGCAGCAGCACATAGGCACTGCCCGGTGCATACGGCGAGGCGAAATTGCCGACGATGGAATCAAATCCGAAGCAAGCCTTGATGGCAGCCGATTCGAACCAGCGGTCGAGCAGATCGCCGGCGCTCAAGGAGAAAAGATCGAGCACATCGCGCTGGGTGGCGAGATCAAGATTCTTGAAGACCTTCGCGGTCTTCCAGCCTGCCAGCAGCGCACCGATGCCGCCACCGACATTGGGGGGCGTTTGCAGCAGCATGGCGCGCAGCACATTGGCCACGCGCTCCAGCAGCGCGTAGTAGTCCGGCAGCCGCTCGGCATCGCGGCGCGAATAACGCGCCACTTCCGCCTGCGTGGCCGCAAGCCCGCCACCGATGCGAATGCCCTGCCCCGGCTCATCGCCCAGCGGCAGAAAATTGGAGAACGGCCGCTCGACGATCTTCAGCCCATGCTCGACGAGCCTGAGATCGCGGATCACGGTGGGGTGCAGCAGGCTCACCGTATAGCTGGCCGTGGAGTTGCGAAAGCCCGGTGCGAACTCCTCGGTCACTGCCGCGCCACCGAGCACGCTGCGGCGCTCCAGCACCCGTACCTTCAGGCCCGCGCGGGCGAGATAGCAGGCGCAGACCAGGCCGTTGTGGCCACCGCCGAGGATGAGGGCGTCGTAGTGCATTGATCGGTGGCTCAGTCTGAGAGTGAGCCACATCGTACGCGAGCTACTCAATGTGCGGCACCGGCAGCACCGGGGCCCACCAATACCGCGGCCTCTGCTGTCGCCAGGCCTGCACGTCGCTCACCCCCGCTTCCGGGTCTACGTGCAGCGTGAGCGCACCCTCGTGGCCGGTGAGGTGCATCATGCTGCCCAGCTGTTGGAAGCGCTGCACGACCTCCGGCCTCGGATGCCGATAGCTGTTGGCGTAGCCGGCGCTGAAGATCACCACCTCGGGATTCACCGCATCGACAAAGGCCGGCGTGGACGACGTGCGGCTGCCGTGATGTGCTGCGAGCAGCACATCGGCGCGCAGCGAGCCCGCGTGCTGCTGCACGAGGCGCGCTTCGGCATCGCGCTCGATATCTGCCGGCAGCAGGCCGGAATACGCGCCGGTATCGATACGCAGCACGCAGCCGCCGTCGTTGTCGGGCGAGCGCTCGCCGGTGGCATCGACAGGGCCATTGAGCACGGTGAAGCGCACGTCGTCCCACTGCCAGTACTGGCCTGCGACGCAGGGCGTGCCGGCCATCGCGCCGCGCTCCTGCAGCGGGTGCAGCGCGGCACGCACGGCGGGTGCGCCGCCGCGATGGTCGAGATCCCCGTGCGAGACCAGCAGGGTGTCGAGCTGCCACACACCCTGCCCCAGCAGGTACGGCACCACCACGGCGCGGCCGGCGTCGAAGCCCTCCTCGTACGTGGGGCCGGCATCGAACAGCAGCGTGTGATGGGCAGTACGCACCACCACGGCCAGCCCCTGCCCCACATCCAGTGCGGCCAGCGTGAACCCGCGCGACGGCGCGTGCTGGGGTGGAAAAATCAGCGGCAACAGGCAGAGCAAGCCCGGCAGCCGCAAGGGCAGGCCAGGCGGCGCGGTGAGTAGTGCCGCACCCAGCAGAGCGAGTGCCAGTGCAGCAGATGGCGGTGCGGCGGCGAGCCAGCCCTCGCCATGAGTCTCGGCCAGCGCGCGCAGGGCGATGTGGGTAGCGCTCAGGGCCGCCTCGGTGAGCTGCAGCAGAGGTGCCGCGAGTGCCGGTGCCATCACCAGCAGCAGCACGGCCACCAGCGCCAGTGGCGTGAGCAGCGCGAACCAGGGCACGGCGAGGAGATTCACGAAGGGCGCGATCCAGGCCGTGCCCTGAAAGAAGAACAGGGTGAGTGGCGCCAGCAGCAACGTGAGCAGCAGCTGCACGCGGATGGCTGCGCGCCAGGCGCCCTCGGCCGCCAGCCGACCACTCGCAAGCCAGACGATGGCCGCCACTGCACCAAACGACAGCCACAGGCCCGCGCTGAGCACCGCGAAAGGATCGACCAGCAGAATCATCCCCCAGGCGAGTGCCAGCACCCGGAAGGGATGTGCCCTGCGATGCAGAAACACCGCGGCGAGGCCGATGAGCAGCATCACCAGCGCCCGCGTCACCGGCGGCTCGAAGCCCGCCAGCAGCGCATAGCCGGTAGCGATAAAGGCCGCGCCCGCCGCCGCCGCCTGCTGCGCTGGCAAGCGGCGGGTGAGCGCCGGCCAGGCCGCCCAGCCCCAGCGCAGCAGAAAAAACGCAAAGCCCGCAACGATGGCCAGATTGAAGCCGCTGATAGCGACCAGATGCGAGGTGCCGGTGAGGCGAAAGGCGTCCCAGTCGGCATCTCTCAGGCCGCTGCTATCGCCCAGCACCAGCGCGGTGAGCACGGCGCGCGCCGGGCTGACTGGCAGTGCCGCCTCGATGCGCTCGCGGATGTCCTGCCGCAGTCTCAGCACGGGGTAGAAACCATCCGCCTCGCAACGCTCGGCCGCGCGCACCGTGGCATTGGCCCCAATTCCCTGGCGGAACAGCCAGCCCTCGTAGTCGAAGCCATTTGGGTTCTGCGAGCCATGCGGACTCTTGAGCCTGAGCGTGAGGCGCCAGCACTCGCCCGCCTGCACGATTTCTGCTGTGCGATACCAACTGGCACGAACACGCGACGGCACACCCGTCTGCTGCGGAGCGAAGGTGAATCGCCAGGTGTGCAGGGCTGTGGCGTCTTCACCGGCACGGCCCCAGGCGCTCTGTGCCTGCTCGGGCAGCGAGGCGATGTGGCCCATCACCACCAGCTCCTCGCCTTGCCGGGCGGCGGGCCAGCGCTCGGACAATCGCGCCTCGGCACGCCAGATCGTGAGCGCAAATCCCAGCGCCAGGGCCAGACAAATGCCCCTGCCGCGCCAGGGCCACAGCGCCATGCCCAGCACCAGCGCGCCCGTCCACCACGGTGGTAGCGCGGGCAGCGCCTGGGTGGCCAGCAGAGCGAGCGTGTAGGCAAGGATGAGACGCAGCATCGCCGTAGAATGCGAGAAACGCCGCGCAAAACAGTGGCGCAGTGCACGGAGAGCACCGCATGGATCAACTCAACTGGCTGACCGAAAACCTCTACTACCTCGCCATTCCGTATTTTCTGGTGGCCATGGCCTACGAGATTGCAGTGCTGCGCTCGGCTAGGGCCGCGCACCTGAAGGGCTACGAGTGGCGTGACAGCGCCACCAGCCTGAGCCTGGGCGTGTTCAATCTCGTGGTGCGCGCGCTGGTGGCCGGGCTCACCATCTGGGCGTCGTTCGCGGTGTATGAGCACCGCCTGTTCGAGCTTTCGCCCCTGATCTGGTGGACCTGGCCGATTCTCTGGCTGGCCGAAGACTTCACCTTCTACTGGTATCACCGCGCCAGCCACCGCGTGCGCTTCATGTGGGCTGATCACGTCAACCACCACTCCAGCCAGCACTACAACTTGAGCACCGCGCTGCGCCAGCCGGTGATCGAAATGGTGTGGGTGTGGGTGCTCTGGCTGCCGCTGGTAGCGATTGGCTTTCACCCCGTGGCGGTGGCCCTCATGGCCGGCCTGAACCTGCTGTATCAATTCTGGATCCACACCGAATCGGTGGGCCGCATCGGCGTGTTCGAGCACTTCATGAACACCCCCAGTCACCACCGCGCGCACCACGGCAGCAACCCGGAATACATCGACAAGAACTACGGCGGCTGGCTGATTGTGTGGGACAAGCTCTTCGGCACCTTCGTGCCCGAAACCGTGCCGGTGCGCTACGGTCTGGTGAAGAACATCGACACCTTCCACCCTTTCAAGGTCGTTACTCACGAGTGGGCCTACCTGCTCAGGCAAGCCTGGAATGCCAAGGGCCTGCGCCGCAAGCTGGGCTGGGTGTTCGGGCCACCGGAGTACACGGGCGATGAACCCGCTGCGCCGCGCTGATGCGCGAGATCGCTCTCAGCGCCAACGGCCTGCGCTTTGCCGCACTTGAAGCGGGGCCAACGGATGGCCCGCTGGCGCTGTTTCTCCACGGCTACCCCGACAGCGCCACCACCTGGCAGCACCAGCTGCCGGCCTTTGCTGCCGCCGGCTACCGCGCCGTAGCGCCCTGGCTACGCGGTTACCCGCCCACCGAGATTCCCCCCGCTGGCGCCTACTACGACCGAGCCACGCTGGTGACCGATGTGGCGGCGCTGATCGACGCACTGAGCCCTGACAAGCCCTGTGCGCTCATCGGCCAGGATTGGGGTGCCGCCATCGGCTATGGCGTGCTCGCCGCCTACCCCGAAAAAGTGTCGCGCGCTGCGCTGCTCGCCGTGCCGCATCCGGCACAGGTGCGCGCCACGCTCAAGCGTTCACCCAAGCACGCGCTGCGCTCCTTCCACTGGTTTCTGTTTCAGCTGCCGTGGCTGCCGGAATGGCTCTGCGCGCGCCGCGACTATGCGTTTCTCGAAACGCTGTGGCGGCTCTGGTCGCCGGATTTCGACGACGCACAGCATGTGGCCGAAATTCGCCGCAGCATGGCGACTCCCGGCGCGTTGCAAGCCAGCCTCGCCTACTACCGCGCCCTGTTCGGCAGCCGCCATGCCGACCCTGCGCTGGCCGCGGTGCGTGCCAAGCTGGATGCACCCATCACCGTGCCCACCCGCGTGCTGATGGGCGGCGAAGACCTGCGCCGCGAGATGCTGGAGCCGCAGCGCCGCTACTTCACCGGCGAATATGAATGGATGACGGTGGAAGGCACGGGGCATTTTCTGCATCGGGAGGCACCCGACAGCATCAACGCCTTGCTGCTGGATTGGCTGCGACGCTTCTAAGTCGCACAGACGACTATGCCGTTGACCAAGCGCTACGCGCCTTTCGCGTTGCGCAGCTCGCGGCAGCGGCGAAACCGCTGCAACAGCGTTTGCTCGGTTGCCTGCTCCACGGGACCGACGCCCACCCACTCGATGGCCATGTCGTCCAGCTGCGCCGCATCGGCTTTCACGCCCTGGCCCAGGCTCTGCATCAGTCTTTGCAGCTGGTACTCGCGGCGCAGGGCTTGATCCTCTGGCGGCGTCGGCGTCTCCGTGAGTATCTCAGCGCGGATACACAGCATCCTCAGCGCCAACTCATTCGCAGCCAGATCAGCGGAGACTTCCGCTGCGAGCGCCTGCTGTAACGCCGCCAGCCCACGCTTGGGCCAGCGCGGCACATTGGCAATGCCGCTGTCAGCAGCCGCCTTCAAAGCTTCGATCTGCTGCGCCTCGGCGCCCTGCACCACGGCAAGCTGGTAGGCGCGCACTTGGCTGGCCGCTGTAAACAGATCGCTCCAGGCCTGCTCGGCATCGCGCGCCTGCTGGCGGGTCTGCGAAGCCTTGCAGCGCTCTACCCCGCGCTCAAGCCGCTTGCGCAGCTCACGCGCCTCTGCGGGCGGCAACTCGCCCAGTGCGTCGAAGGCCGCGCGCAGCTCGGCGAGTGCACCCAAGCGTTCCAGCAGCTCCGCGCCTTCCAGCGCGGCGATGCTCTCTACCTGCTCACAAAGCGCAAGCGCCTGCCCCTTGCGCGCCTCCAGCTCGGCGGCCTGCGCGGCGGCGACCCGCTGACGCTTTTGAAACACCGCATCGCAGTGCTGGCGGAACTCGGCCCAGAGCCGTTGATCGCGCTCGCGCGGCACCAAGCCCACGGCCTGCCATTGCTGTTGCAGTGCCTTGATGGCATCGGTGGCCTTGCGATCCTCTTCGTGATCGAACGCAGCACGCGCGCGCTCGATCAGCACTTCCTTCTGCGCCACGTTGCGTGCGTACTCGGCGTCGAGCCGGTCCTGCAGCTGCGCGGTGAGCGCGCTGAAGGCGTCTTGCTGGGGCTTGCCGGCGCGGCGATCGACTGCCGCGTGGCGGCGCCATTCCTCCTTGGCGTCGCGCAGGGTCTTGATCACCGTCTGCCAGTCAGCCCGCTCCCATTGCTGCGCTGATTCGAACGCGTTCAATCCAGCCAGCACCGCATCGCGCTGGCGCCGATTGTCCTCGTGGATCACGGCCTGCGCCGCAAAGTACTCCTGGCAGGGGGCGTAGGCCTTCTGGGCTGCGGCCTCGAAGCGCTGCTGATCGGCCTCGGCATTTTCCTCCGCACCCTTGCCCAGCGTGCGCCACTCTTCGCGCAGACTCTTGATGCGCTCGGCAAGCTCCAGTGGCTCGAAGCTGGCGCTGAGCAGCGCCTCCATCTCTTCGATCAACTCCGTGCGTTTGGGCGCGACGGAGAAGCGTTTCCAGTCCTTCAATGCGTCCAGCTGCTGGTCGAGTGCCTGCAACTGGCTGAGCAAGGGCACGGGCAGCGGTGGGGCGTCCTGCACCTTCTGCTCG
>CAMTXV010000293.1:0-19048 GCA_947085665.1 uncultured Sinobacteraceae bacterium
CCCTACACGACGCTCTTCCGATCTGGGCGCCGTTGTCGACATCGATCCGCGTGCCCGCACTCGCCACAATCTGCCCCGCACCATCGGTGGCCGAGGGCACACGCACATTGCCGGCAAAGCGGATGTTGTCGGCAAAAAAGCCGGCGGCGCCGCGTTCCACGTCGATGTCGCCCGCCAGATCAATGCGGCTGCTGGCGATGCGGTCCAGCGTGAAGGTGATGGCGCCCAGCGAGGGGCTGGTGACAATCACCTCGCGGCCCGCCGCCATAGCCACCTGGCCCAGCGGCGCGTCGATGCGGCTACCGGCCTCGGTCTGCACGGCGCCACGTGCGATGAGCCACACCTGCCCGCCATTGCCGGCGGTGCGGGTGGTGATCTCGCTGCCGTCTTCCAGCACGATGCGATTGCGCGTGGGGTTGAGCGCATCGGGTGCGCCAAAGTCGCAGGCGATGTCGTTGGTGCAGGTGAAGTTGTAGTTACCGGCCAGGAAATCTTCGTTGGAGAGATCCAGCGTGGAGGCCACAAGCCCCTGCACATCCACCCGCGCGCCGTTGCCAAACAGCACGCCGTTGGGGTTGAGCAGAAACACCCGGCCGTTGGAAGTGAGCGCACCGAGAATTTCGCTGCGGCCATTGCCGGTGACGCGATTCAGCACCGCACTGGCGGCGCTGATCTGCGCGAACTCCACGCTGCGGTTGGCGCCAATGTTGAAGCTGTCCCACTCCAGAATGGTGCCCGGCAGGTTGGTGACCCGCAGGCCCGTCGCGGTTTCGTTGATGGTGGCCGAGCCGTTGAGCAGCACCGGGTTGGTGGGCAGCTGCGCCTGGGCGCCAAAGCTGGCGAGCAGTGCGGCAGCCAGCGGGGTGAGTCGAAACAGGGGTGAGGATTTCATGCAGGACTCCACTCAAAAATTGAAGCGCGCCGAGGCGTGCACACGGCGATCACCCGCCTCACTTTGCGGCAGGTTTTTTTCAGACAGCACCTCGCCCACGCTCAGCTCGAAGCCAAGGCGGTTCTCGCCCGGCGAGCGCAGGCCAAAGCCCGCCGTGGTGGCGGCCAGCGTGGTGGGCGAACCCACCACCGCGCGGTTGCGGTGCGCGTGCGTGGCCTCGGCAAACACGAAGCTCTGTAGCGGCAGGGGCCAGGCGCTGGTGAGTTCCACGCCGCCGCCCAGGCCGCTGTCGCCGGCCACCTCGCCTTCAATGAGGCCGCGCAGGCCGCCGCTGCCGCCGGTGCGAAACTGCTCGCCCGAGATGAGCGCATCGCCGCTGTACTGCCCTTGCAGGCGCGCGCTCAGCTGCCAGCCCGCGCCCAGCGGCCGCAGGGCAAAGGCGCTGGCGTTGCCGCGCAGCCATTGCGGCGTGGCGCCAAAGCGGCTGGCGGCGTAGTTGGCGCGGGCGTTGTCGCCCCCGCCCGGAATGTTGCCGGTAAGGCCAAGCGACACCTGCGTGACCCAGCGGCCGCGCGCGAGCGCCGAGTAGCCCAGCGTGAGCGGCCGCGTGGCCACCGAGCTGCCGAGGTTGATGCCCGCGAAGTCGTACACATCGTCGTACTGGCGCTGGTTGAGGCCCACGGTGAGAAACCGCTCGCGGTCGCTCGCGCGCAGCAGTGCATGGCGATACCCCAGCTGCACGCCGGTGCTGCGTCCCGAGATGGAATTGAACGCCAGCACCGAACCCAGCTCAGAGCGGGAGTGATCCAGCGAGAAATCCACCGTGCCGCCGGTGGAGAGCAGCGGCACGCTCAGCCGCCCCAGGCCCTGGCGCACGGTGCGGCCATCGAAAGAGGTGGTGATTTGCGCTTCGCCCACCATGCCGCGGCCCAGCAAGTCTGCATGGCCTGCGCTCAGGCGCAGACGGCCTTCGCCGGTTTGGCGGCTGCCCGTGTTATCCACCACCACGCTGCCGTAGGTGGGCGCCTGCTCGGTGATGGTGACGCGCGCAGTAAGCGCTTCGTCGGCCCCCGGTGTGAAATCGAGCGCGGCCTTGCGGCGCGGGTTGTCGTTGAACAAAAACAGCTGCCGCGTGAGCGCCTCGAACTGCGGCGCCTGCCCTGGCGCCAGCGCCGGCAGGCGGCTGAGCGCGCGGCGGTCCTTGGCGCCAATCACCTCCACCAGCGAAACCTTCAGCTCGTTCACCCGCACCAGCACCAAGCCCTCGCTGTCCGGCAGCAGCGCCGGCGGCAGCACGCTCACCAGACTCAAGCCGCGCGCGGTGTACACCTGCTGCACCCGCTGCCGCAGCGCCGCCAGCGTGGTCGCGGTGGCAGGCGCCCCCACAAACTCAGCCCCCGCCTGCTGCAAGGCCGAAACCGGAACCGCCTGCACCCCAATGAACGTGAGCGAGCGAACGGTGGGCGCGGCCCCCTGCTGCGCCTGCGCCGTACCCGCCCCGGCAAACAGCAGCAGCACCGCGGCAACAAGGCGAACAACAAACGGGGATGAGGCGCAGAGATTCATGGCGGTTCCAAAAGGCACGCGCCCTTGTAGCCCCCCCACCCGGTGGGCGGGTATCACATGAATTGGTGAGTGGCCTGGGCCGCTGCCGCAATGGCAGCACGGCTTGGGGACGGAGACGCAAACCCGACCGGCTAAAACTCCGCAGCGGACTTTTTGGTTCTGTTCGCGGTAAGAGCCAGTCGTCTAAACCAAAGGCACCACCACCCGCACCCTGGTCCCCGGCTGCAAAGCTAGCCATTCAATCTGCCCGCCGCATTGCGCTGCGCGGCGGCGCAGGGTGGCCAGGCCGTAGTGGCCGGGGCGGTGGGTGCCGGTGGCGGGCAGGCCCTGGCCGTCGTCGTCGATCAGCACTTCGAGCTGGGCTGGGCTGTCCTCTTGACCGGGCAGGCGGTGCAGGGCAATGCGCAGGTTCTTGCCCTGGGCGTGGCGCACGGCGTTCATGGCGGCTTCTTGCACGATGCGCAGCAGGTGCAGGGTGTGGGGGCGGGGCAGCTCGAAGTCATCGCTGAGCTGGGTGAGGTCGAAGCGCAGGGCAATGCCGGCATCGGCGCAGGTGTTGGCCAGCCGCTCGCGCAGCGGGACGAGCACGGCGCGCAGCGAGCGCTCATCGGGGTTGAGCGAGTCCAGCGTGAGGCGCAGGTCTTCGAGTGCCGACTGCACGCCCTGCGCCACCAGGGTGTCGCCCGCGCCCTCGTTGGAAAGCCGCGACAGCGTGGCCACCAGCGTGCCGCCGAGGCCATCGTGCAAATCGCCAAACAGGCGCTCGCGCTCGGCGCTGATCGCCCGCTCGCTATCGGCACGCTGTAGCGCCTGATAGCTGCGGGCAATTTCGGCTTCGCGCGCGGCCACGCGCTGTTCCAGTTCGCGGTTCAGCTGCTCGGCATCACTCAGCGCCTGCACGAAGCGGCGCAGCAGAATGGAGGTGAACACCACAATGGGCGGCGGCGCGCCGTAGACGAGCCAGAAGCCATCATCCGGCGCGATGAGCCCCAGCAGCAGCGCGCCGTCGTGCAGCGCCACGGCGCAGATGCACATCACCGCGCCCAGCATCCAGAAGGCGGTGCCATCCCAGCGCTGGAAGTACTGGCGCCAGAACACGGTGCTGGTGGTGTAGGCGCCAATGGCGATGATGCCCATGTAGAGCAGCGGCACGGCAGCGCGCAGCGGCAGCGCCGGCAGCCAGAGTGCGGCCAGCAGCACCACGGCACTGCCCGCGCCCACGGCCCAGCGTGTGCGCCGCCAGGTGGCGGGCTGCGGCGTGGTGGCCAGGCACAGCCCCAGCCAGGCGGCGGCCACCACAAACCAGAGAAACAGCAGCAGCAGAAGCGCATCGAGCCACACGCTGGGCAGCGCCAGCGGGCTCAGGGGCAGTGCGCAATACAGGCTGCCGGTGAGGCAGGTGAGCACATGCCAGCCGTAGATTTGATCTTGCCGGCGGCGCAGCCACAGCGTGAGGCTGAGGCTTGCGAGCACCAGCGTGGCGATGATGATGCCGATGGGCAGCGTGTGCTTCAGCAACCGCCGCTGCGCATGGTGCGGGGCCAGTTGCGCCTCGCTGCCGAGATAGCTCGCACCCACAAAGCTGCGCGCGTAGGTGGCCCGGGCTTGTTCGATGCGCAAGCTGTTCTCACCCTCGCGCAGCAGGCTTCGGGGTAGCACCAGCAGCAGGGGCTCAGCGCCGCCCAGTGCGGGTACGGTGGCGTGGCGCTGCCACTCGGTCAGTAGCGTGCCGTTCAAGTACACGCGGCTGTGGCCGCTGGTGCTCTGCACATACAGTGCCTGCGCGCCGGCGCCAGGGGCTGTGCTGAATGCGCTCTGGTACTGCGTATGCTCGCTTTGCGTGCTCACCTGCCAGTGCAGGCGCGGCGCGGCTTCGCCGGGGCCCAGCCGGTGCAGCAGGGCAATGCTGAGCAGCACCGCGCCAATGAAAGCGCCGAGTTTCAGCAGCGAGGCTGCCCTGGCCATCGCCGTCACGGCGGTCTGCCGCTGCCGAGGTCGCTGATGAGCCCCTGCTGCACGGCTTCGTACACCGCCTCGCCGCGCGAACTCACGGCCAGCTTGCGGTAAATCTGCTTCACATGGCTGCCCACGGTGTTCACCGAAACCTGCAAGGCCTCGCTGATTTCGAGATAGGCGTAGCCCTTGGCGACCAGGCTCAGCACATCGCGCTCGCGATTGGAAAGCTGCACGCCCGTCGCCGGTGCGGAGGGTGCGGGCACAGGGCGCGGCGCTTCGGCCGGAGTTTGCATGCGTTGCAGCAGGTGGCGTGCCACGGCGGGGCTGATGGGCGAACCGCCAGCCAGCATCTCGTGAATGGCGCGCGCCACCTTGAGCGCGCTGGCGTCTTTCAGCAGGTACGAACTCGCACCGGCCTGAATGGCCTGCACCACATGCGCCTCGTCGCCAAACACGGTGATGACCATGAACAGCGTTTCGAAGCGCGATTGCGTCGCGAGGGCCGAGAACTCTTCGATGAGTGCCGCGCCGCTGCCATCGGGCAGACCGAGGTCAATCAGCACTGCGGCGGGGCGGTGCTCGCTGAACAGGCAGCGGGCTTCGGCACAGTTGGCCGCAACACCACACAGCTGCAGCGCGGGGTCGGCACTCACGGCACGCGCCAGCCGCTCGCGCGTTTGCGGCTCGTCTTCAATCACCAGCACGCGGCTGATTCCTGCCACTGGTTCGTCCTCCCCCTTGAGTGCGCGCGAGTGTAACGGCCTGCAGACTCCCCCAGCCCGCTCCGGCTCTTCACCTGCCCCATCGATCAAATGGGCCATGTGATGGCCCGGGGACTGGCGCTCATCGCATCCACTGTGCTCATCTTTAACGAGCGGCCGCCAGCCCTGGGCGGCAGCGCCCACACGCAACCCTGAGAAAACCGCAATGCAAGACCACATCGAGCACTACCTGGCACCGGGCCGTATCGTCGATTCCGATCACCCCGCCGTGCAGGCCTTCGCCGCTGCGGCGGTGGCGGGCAAATTGGGTGATCGCGAAAAGGCCGTGGCGCTCTATTACGCCGTGCGCGATGGCTTTCGCTACGACCCGTATTCGGTGGATCTCGAAGATGCCGGCCTCACCGGCAGCGGCGTGCTGTCGAAAGGCCATGGCTGGTGCGTGACCAAGGCTGCGCTGCTGACGGCGGCCTGCCGCGCGGTGGGCATTCCCGCCACCGTGGGCTATGCCGATGTGAAGAACCACCTTTCCACCGAGCGCATGCGCCAGCTGCTGGAAACCGAAGTCTTCTACTGGCACGGCTACAGCTCGATCTACATCGACGGCCAGTGGGTGAAGGCCACACCGGCCTTCAACCTGGAGCTGTGCACGCGCTTCAAGCTGCTGCCGCTGGAGTTTGATGGCACGCAAGATTCGCTCTACCACCCCTTCGACATGGCTGGTAACCAGCACATGGAATACGTGAACCACCGAGGTGAATTTGCCGATGTGCCGGCGGCGAGCATCCGTGAAGACTTCGCTCGGTACTACCCGAAGATGACGCAGTTCAAGAGCGCGAGCTTCGAGCAGGACACCGCGCAGGAAGCCCGCAAGAGCTAGCTCGCAAGCAGCGCCCTGCCTGTAGCGCCCACAAAAAAGCCCTCCACCGCAGTGGAGGGCTTTTTGATTTCAGCCGTTCGCTTGCGAAAGGCTTAGTGCCCGCCGTCCAGCGACTTCACAGCCTGGATCATCTGCACCATCACCTTCTGCGCATCGCCGTAGACGAGGTTGGTGTTGTCGGCAAAGAACAGCTCGTTCTCCACGCCCGAGTAGCCCTTGCCCTGGCCGCGCTTCACCACGTAGACCTGCTTGGCCTGGTCCACATTGAGGATGGGCATGCCGTAGATGGGCGAGCTCTTGTTGGTGCGCGCCGCCGGGTTCACGGTGTCGTTGGCGCCGATGACGATGGCGACGTCCGCTTCCTTGAACTCGGCGTTGATGTCTTCCATGTCGTAGATGATGTCGTAGGGCACGCCGGCTTCGGCGAGCAGCACGTTCATGTGACCGGGCATGCGGCCGGCAACGGGGTGGATGGCGAACTTCACTTCCACGCCGGCGTCGGTCAACAGCTTCACGAACTCGAAGAGCTTGTGTTGTGCCTGCGCCACGGCCAGGCCGTAGCCGGGGGCGATGATCACCTTCGAGGCGTAACGCATGTTCACGGCGGCGTCGCCGGCTTCCGCCGGCTTCTGGCTGCCCTTGATCTCGCCCTGCACTTCGTCCCCTGCGGCGCCGAAGTTGCTGAAGATCACGTTCGACACGCTGCGGTTCATGGCCTTGGCCATCAACAGTGTGAGCAGGGTGCCCGCCGAGCCCACCACCATGCCGGCAATCATCAGCGCCGGGTTTTGCAGCACATAGCCTTCAAAGGCCACGGCCAGGCCGGTAAAGGCGTTGTAGAGCGAGATCACCACCGGCATGTCGGCGCCACCGATGGGCATGGTCATCAGCACGCCGAAGATCAGCGCCAGTGCGAAGAACGCGGCGGTGATGCCGGGGTGCGCATGGCCGTTGGCGCCAAACACGATGTAGAGGCCCAGGCCCAGTGTGGCGAGAAAGAACGTGCCGTTGAGCGCCTGCTGGCCCTTGATGCGCCAGGTGCCATTGATGCGGCCATCGAGCTTGGCCCAGGCAATGAGCGAGCCGGAGAGCGAGATGGCGCCAATCAGCGAGCCGATGATGGTGACCACGAGAGCGACGGTGCCGTGATGGCCTGAGGTCTTCAGCAGCTCCACCGCGCCGATGGCGGCAGCCGCGCCGCCGCCCATGCCGTTGTAGAGCGCGACCATCTGCGGCATGGAGGTCATCGCCACCTTCTTGCCACTCTGCCAGGCCCAGATGGTGCCCACGCCGAGTGCGACGACGGCCAGCACCACGTTGGTGGTGAGGTGCGGCTTGGCGGCTTCGGAAACGCCGAAGAAGTAGAGGAAGCTGGCGAGCACCGCCACCAGCATGCCGGCGCCGGCCACCACGATGCCGCTGCGCGCGGTCACCGGCGAGCTCATGCGCTTCAGGCCATAGATGAACAGGAACGACGCGGCGAGTGCCGAGAGATCAATGAGCAGTTGTGCATTCATGGCGCTTAGCCCTCCTTCTTGGCGGCAGGCTTCTTGTCACTGGGCTTGAACATTTCGAGCATGCGCTCGGTGACCACGTAGCCGCCGGCCGCGTTGCCCGCGCCCAGCAGCACGCCGAGGAAGCCGATGATCTGCTCAGCCAGCGAGGTGGCGTTGAGCAGCGCGTACATCGCGCCCACCACCACAATGCCGTGCACGAAGTTGCTGCCCGACATCAGCGGCGTGTGCAGAATGGCCGGCACGCGGCCGATGATCTCGTAGCCGGTGAAGGCCGCGAGCATGAAGATGTAGAGGGCGACGAGGCCCGTGATGACGGTGGTGGGTTCCATGTGTGTTCTCGGCTCCGTGAGGACGGGCGCTTACGCGCCCTGTGAGGTCGCTCGGCGCGCTGCGCCTTGCTGTGAGATAGCCGCTTCGCGGCTGTGAGGAAAATCGACAACGCAAGACAAGCCACTGATGCTGTGCTGTTCCTCACAGCGAGCGGCAGCGAACGCCCTCACGCCTCGACGGCTTTGCGCGCCGCCTCGTTCTTGATCTCGCCGGCGTGGGTGAGGCAGGCCTTGGCCAGCACCTCGTCTTCCCAGTCGATGCTGATGGCCTTCTCTTTCACGAACAGCTCAATGAGGTTGAGCTGGTTCTTGGCGTACAGCTCGCTGGCGTGCTCGCCCAGCATGGAGGGCACGTTGAGCGGGCCCACGATGGTGACCTGGCCCACCTGCACGGTTTCACCGGGCACGGTGTATTCGGTGTTGCCGCCACCTTCGGCCGCGAGGTCGATGATGACGCTGCCGGCCTTCATGCCATCCACCTGCGCCTTGCTGATGAGCTTCGGTGAGGGGCGGCCCGGAATGGCGGCAGTGGTGATGATCACGTCGGCGGCCTGGATGTGCTTGGTCACCACGCCGGCGATCTTCTCTTTTTCTTCCGTCGTCAGCTCGCGGGCGTAGCCGCCGGTGCCGCGGGCATCCACGCCGGTGTCCACAAACTTGGCACCCAGCGATTCAGCCTGCTCTTTCGTCTCGGGGCGCACGTCGTAGCCTTCGGTCATCGCACCCAGACGGCGTGCGGTGGCCAGCGCCTGCAGGCCCGCCACACCCAGACCCATCACCAGCGTCTTGGCCGGGCGGATGGAGCCCACGGCGGTGGTCATCATCGGTAGGATGCGATCGATCTGCGTGGCACCCATCAGCGCGGCGTAATAGCCAGCGAGAGCGGCCTGCGAGGAGAGCGCATCCATGGCCTGTGCGCGGGTGATGCGCGGCACCAGCTCCATGGCGAAGCAGGTGATCTTCTTGTCGCGCAGCTTCTTCACCAGCTCCGCTTCTTTGTGGGCATAAATGAAGCTGATGAGGATGCTGCCTTCCTTCATCGCATCCACCACTTCCATCGACGGTGCGTTGACGGCGCAGACGATGTCGGCATCGCCCACCATGCCTTGCGGATTGGCGATGGCGTGCACATTCTTGAAGGCCGAATCCGGCAGCTTCACGGCATCGCCGGCTCCAGACTGGAGCGAGACTTCTAGCCCGAGCTTGGCCAGCTTGTCGGCCACGATGGGCACAAGGGCGACACGCTTTTCGTGTGCGCGGGTTTCTTTGAGCACGGCGAGTTTGACCGGCATGGACGCTCCTGAGCGGATGTGATTGGATGCGGCCCGCGCCACGCCCCTTGCGTGGCGCAAACCTCAACGCGGCGGGAGTCTAGCCCATGCTTTCAATGCCAGTCCTGAAAACTTGGCTATGTGTTCTATTACTTTTGGTCATTCCGACGGCGCCGGTTTTGGCGGCGGACGATCCGGATGGAAAACACCGCTATCGCTTTGGCGGCTGGACGCTGCTGCTGCCGCCGGAGCTGCCGGCTTCCGCGCTGGAAGCTGGCGGACCGCCGCTGCGCATGCCGCAGGCCGGGTTGGAAATTCTGGGCTACTGGGAAGACGGCAGCCGCCGCGCCATTGCCCTGCGTTTTGACGGCGAAGACGCCAAGAAAGACCGGGTGGCGCTGCGGTCGCTGCGCAGTGTGCGCACACTCAAGGGCTGTAAGTTTGGTGGCGGCGGGCGCATTCCTGCGCTCAAGAAAGCGCCCGAAGGCCAGCCGCCCGCACCAACCCTGCCGGAAACCCTGGAAGTGAATCTGCCGGGCAGCGACCGCGCCCTGCGGCGTGTGAACGACGTGCTGGTGGCCGACCTCGGCACCGCACGCATCCAGCTGACGGAGGACTCACCCGTGGTGCGCCTCGGCCAGTGGGACTCCGCCGACTTCTGCCGTTTTGAGCTGGAAGTGAAGGAAGGCCGCCGCAGCGCGGCAGACGACGAAGACGAAGAGGAGCTGCGCTTCTAGCCAGATGGGCTGCGGCGACCCCGCCCGCAGCCTGACCAGATGCGCTCGAAGGCGCGCCCGAAAGCCGCCTGATCAGCCGAAGTGGCAGACGTAGTGCAGCGCGTCGAGGGTTTCAATCTCGAAGCTGAAATTGGCTTGCACGGCAAACGACTGGCCGCCGGTGTAGTCCTTCCAGCCCGGCTCGCCTTTCAGACGCACGCGGCAGCGGCCGTCGATGAGTTCCATCACCTCAGGGGCGCCCGTGGAGAAAGTGAGCTGGCTGGGCAGAATCACGCCCACGCTCTTCTTGCTGCCATCGGCAAATTGCACGGTGTGGCTCACGCACTGGCCGCCGAAGTAGACATTGGCCTTCTTGAGGACGGTGACGTTCTCGAACTGCGACATGGGTAGAACCTGGTGGAATGGAAAAGCTCTGAGATGGGAGCGGGCTTTCAGCTTTCTTCGAGCACGATCTTCCAGCGACCGTCCTTCTGCAGGCGCCAGAACTGCTGCTTCTTGCCCGTGACCGAGAAGTTGTCGCTTTTGTAGTCCTGCCGGAACTGCGCCACCACCAGATCGGCTTCGCCGGGGTAGCGCATGAGATCCAGCTCGCTGAGCTGCACGTCGATGGAGCGCTTGCTGGCATTGACGCGGCGCTTGTAGGCGGAGAAGGCCTGCTTGTTCATGCCGTTGCTGACGAAATCGTCGGCGTAGAAGCCCAGGTATGCCTCGGTGTCGATGGCTGACCAGCGGCTACGCCATTCCTCAATGCGTGCCTGCAGGGCCTCGCGCTCCTTGGCGATGATCTTGGGCGACATCCAGCTCACCGAGCTGGAGAGAATCACCGGCGTCTTGCCCGGCACCACATAGGGCTTCAGCGCCACCAGATCGCTGTTGGCCATGGTCACGCAGCCCTCGCTGGAGCGAGGCGCGCGCGAGCCGACATTCATCGGCACGCCATGCAGCCAGATGCCCGAGCCATCGCGGCCGAGGTGGCGGTCCCAGATGTTGGGATAGGTCAGCGGGAAGGCGCCGGCGCCGTAGAGCTCGGGCAGAGCGCTGTCGTCGGTGAAGCCGGTGATGGTGTAGATGCCGATGGGCGTGCGCAGATCGCCACGGCTCTGCTTGCCCACGCCATTGCGGCCCATGGCGGCGTAGTGCTCGCGCACCACCTTGAGCGTGCCCTTGGTGTTTTCCAGCACGTAGAGCCGCGCGCGGGGGAGGTCCACCACGATGGCGTAGCGCTGCTCATCCGAGAGCTTGAGGAGGGCGGCGGGCAGCGCGCCTGCCGGCACGCGGGGCGGGGCGAGGCGCAGCTGAGCCTCTTCTACCAGCTCTTCCAGGCGGGCGTTGGGGCTGCGCGCCACGCGGCTGAGGTCGTTGTTCGGTGCGGCGTAAACCACGGCGGCGGGCAGGCCTATGAGAAAGGCGCACGCGAGAAGTCTGGAACCCATCATCCCTGTCGGCAGCGTTGAAGCGGTGGTGCGGAGCGTTAGAAGCCGCTTAGCGGATGAACTCGCGAACGATCTTCCAGCTGCCATTGGTATTGCGGAACTCCAGCACCTTGTTCACCTGATCGGAGAAGGTGTCGGACTGGTATTCCTGCACGAAGCTCACGCGCATGCGGTCTTCGCCCACCTTCGATACCTCGGGGTTGAGGGCGCGCACACCAATGCGCGTGGGGCGGGTGATGCGATCGCGGCGCTGCTGTTCCCAGGTGGCGCGGGACAGGCCGCCTTCGGGCACGAAGTCCGGTGCGTACTGCGCGAGGTAGGCATCCACATCGCGCGAAGACCAGGCCTTGGCCCAGGCCTGCAAGGTGGTGTTCACGGCAGCGGCATCGGCGCTGGCGGGCGCTGCGGCCGGCGGGTCGTTGGCCACGGCGGCAGCGGCTACTGCGGCTGCGGGGCGGGGTGCGGCCGGGGCAATGGCGGGGCCCGCGGCAGCGGCGGCACCAATGCCGGTGTCGAGCTGGTTGATGAGATTCTGCTTGTAGCGCACGGCCTGATTGCTGGTATCGAGCATCGAGGCGCGGTTGTAGGCGGCACCGGCGAGTGCGGCGTAGATGTCGCCCAGGTTCTCGTGCGCGGTGGCGTAGGCGGGGTGGGTGGCGAGCGCGGCTTCCAGCGCGTCGCGGGCCTTCTCGTAGTCACCCTGCTGGGCGTAGAGCACGGCCAGGTTGTTGTAAGGCTCGGGCAGCTGCGGGTAGTCGCGGGTGAGGTCGGCAAAGACCTTGATGGCGTCTTCGGTCTTGTTCAGCTTGACCAGAACCAGACCGCGGGTGAAGCGGGCCTCGGCGTCTTGCGGTGAGCTGGCGAGGTATTTGTCGAGCGTCTTCAGCGCGCCCGGCAGATCGCCGCTGTTGAGCTGTGCCTGGGCCTGTTCAACGGCCGTGGCCGAAAACGCAGGAGCCGCGAAGAGCGCGGCGGCAGCAACGATGGCAAGGCGGGTCAGGGTTTGCTTCACGCCGGCTACCTCAGAAATTGGGGGTTGATTGGTGCGCTGCATATTAAAGCAAAGGGGCTCAGCCCGGCTTGCGGTAGATGTCCGGTTCACCCGGCGGCACCGATTTGAAGCGCCGGTGCACCCAGAAATACTCGGCCGGCGCGTAGGCGCGAATGCCTGCTTCCAGCACGAGATTGATACGGGCGGCGTCTGCCACTTCGTCCTCGCCGGGAAAATCTGCCAGTGCGGGTTCGATCACCACCCGGTAGCGCCCATGCCCGAGATAGCTGGGGAAATACGGCACCACGGCCGCCCGGCCCATGGCCGCCAGCTTGCTGGTGGCCACGATGGTGGCCACGTTCTTGCCAAAAAACGGCACGTAGACGCTGATGCGCGCATCGAGCGTCTGGTCTGGCGCATACCAGACCGCCCGCCCCTCGCGCAGCGAGCGCACCAGCGGGCGCAGCTCCTCGCGCGGCAGCGCCGGCAGCTTGCTGCGCCGCTGCCGCCAGTGGTGCATGAGGTAGTCCATCACCGGGTTTTCGTAGGGGCGGTACATGGCGTGAAACTCAACGCCCGCCAGGGTGAGAAAGCGCGCGCCGAGTTCCAGCGTGGTGAAGTGGCCGGTGAGCAGCAGCGCGCCCTGCGGCTTGCCCTGCACCGCACGCAGATGCTCAAGCCCTTCGACCGTGCCCATGCGGCGCAGACGGGCATCGCTGCTCCACCAGGCAATGGCCGCTTCGAAAACGCCGCGGCCCAGCGCGCGAAAGTGCGCGTGCAGCAGTTGTCGGCGTGCCTCGTGGTCCAGTTCGCGAAAGGCCACGAAGAGATTGGCCGCCACCACGCGCCGGCGGCTGGGCAGGATGCGCGCCACCAGCATGCCCAGGCCCTCGCCCAGCTTCAGCTGCAGACGGATGGGCAACAAGTGCAGCAGGCGCATCAGCCCCAGGCCCAGCCACACCGGCCAGTGGCGGGGGGCGAGCAGGGCGGCGCGGAAGGCGGGGGGCGTCATGATTGCCCGCGATTGTAAGGGGCTCGTTCGTCGCACCCTTTAAGCTGGGCCCATGCGAACCCTCTACACCCTGCTGCTGGCGCTACTCACTCCCCTGATCGTGCTGCGCCTGTGGTTCAAAGGCCGCGTGCAGCCGGCCTACCGGCAGCGCATCGGCGAGCGCTTTGCACGGGTGCCGGCGCATCCAGTGGCGGTGTGGGTACACGCCGTGAGCGTGGGCGAATCGCTGGCCGCCCTGCCGCTCATCGAGGCGCTGATTGCCCGCCACGGTGAGCGCCGCGTGTGGGTCACCACCACCACACCCACCGGCAGCGAGCGCGTGCAGGCCGCCTTGGGCGCGCGCGTGATTCACAGCTATGCGCCGTATGACCTGCCCTGGGTGGTGTCGCGCTTTCTCGCCCGCGCGCAGCCGCAGCAGGTGGTGGTGATGGAAACCGAGCTCTGGCCCAATCTCTTCGCGGCACTCAAAGATCGCCGCATTCCGCTCACCATCGCCAATGCGAGGCTCTCGCCGCGCAGCTTCAAGGGCTATTCGCGGGTCGCCGGCTTCACCCGCAGCGTGCTCGGCGCTGTGACGACGGTGGCCGCACAAAGCGCACTGGATGCCGAGCGCTTCCGGGCGCTGGGCGCGCCGCGGGTGGAGGTGCTGGGTAATCTCAAGTTCGATCTCGCTCTGCCCGCAGGCGAGCAGCCACTGACCGCCGTCATTGCCACGTGCTGGCCCGCACCGCGCGCGGTATGGGCGGCGGTGAGCACGCACGAGGGCGAGGAGCAGGCCGCGCTAGAGGCGCACCGCCAGCTGCTGCAAACGCACTCCAACGCGCTGCTGATTCTGGTGCCGCGCCATCCACAGCGCTTCGACGCCGTGGCGGCGCAGATTGCCGCCCAAGGTCTGAGCTTCGTGCGGCGCAGCGCGCTCGATGCCGCCACATCGCAAGCGCCCGTGCTGCTGGGCGACAGCATGGGTGAGGTGATGGCCTATCTCGCAGCAAGCCAGCTCGCCTTCGTGGGCGGCAGTCTGGTGCCGGTGGGCGGCCACAACGTGCTGGAGCCTGCCGCCATCGGCCTGCCGGTGCTGTTTGGCCCGCAGATGCACAACTTTCTTGCCGCCCGCGAGCTGTTGCTGGGGGCCGCGGTGGCGCGCGAGGTGAGCGATGCCGCGAGCCTTGCCGAGGCGCTGCGCGACTGGCTGCCGCACGCTGCGAACCAGGCCGACTGCGAAGCCCGCAGTGCCCGTGCCCGCGAGGCTATTGCTGCCAATCGTGGGGCCCTGCAAAAGCTGCTGGCCCTGCTGGAGCGGCCCGCATGAGTGATCTCGTCATCGCCACCGAGGCGGGTCTTTACTGCCCGGCGGGCGACTTCCATATCGACCCCCACCGCAAGGTGCCGCGCGCGGTGATCACCCACGGCCATGCCGACCATGCACGCCCCGGCATGGGCCACTACTGGGGTGCCAAGCCGGGCGAAGGCCTGCTGCGCGCGCGCGTGGGCCGCGACAGCGCGATGACGCTGCTCGACTACGGCGAGCGCATCACGCTGGGGGATGCCACCGTCAGCCTGCACCCGGCAGGGCATGTGCTGGGCTCGGCCCAGGTGCGCATCGAGATGGGGGGCGAGGTCTGGGTGGTCAGCGGCGACTACAAGCGCTGCCCCGACCCCACCTGCCTGCCCTTCGAGCCGCAGACCTGCGACGTGTTCATCACCGAAGCCACTTTTGCGCTGCCGGTGTATCGCTGGGATGCGCCGGCGGAGGTGGCCAAGGAAATCTTCGAGTGGTGGCAGCAGTGCAAAGCCGAGGGCAAGACGGCGGTGCTGTTCTGCTACGCGCTGGGCAAGGCGCAGCGGGTGCTGGCAGAACTGACCCGCTACACCGACGAGACCGTGCTGCTGCATGGGGCGATGACGCCGCTGGTGGAGCTCTATCACAAGGCGGGCGTCAAGATGCTGCCCACCGAAGCGGTCGGCGCGCCGCCTAGGGGCAGCGTGTTCGCAGGCCGTCTCATCCTGGCGCCGCCGGGTGCCAGCGGCACGCCCTGGATGCGCCGCTTCGCCCCGTACAGCACCGGCTTCGCGAGCGGTTGGATGCGCCTGCGCGGCACCCGCCGCCGCGAGGCCTACGACCGTGGCTTCGTGATGAGCGATCACACCGACTGGCCGGGCTTGATCCGCACCATTGAAGAGACGAGCGCGAAGCGGGTGATTGCCATGCACGGCAATACCGAGGCGCTGCTTCAGTATTTGAGTGAGCGCGGCATTGCCGCCGAGACCTTGCAGACGGCGTTCGAGGGCGAGGCCGGCGCGGCGGCGACGGAAGACGCGGGCGCGTGAGCACGCTGGCGCACCTCATCGGCTGCCACCGCATCCTGAGCGGTCGTCGCACGCCAATATCCTTTGAGGAACTGCGCGCGCGGCTGGAGTGCTCCACCGCCACCCTGAAGCGCGTGCTCACCCAGCTTGAAGACGACTTCGGCGCGCCGCTGATCCGCGTGCGCGGTCTGGGCGTGGCGTATGGGCGCAGCGAGTCAGCGACCTTCGAGCTGCCGGGCTTCTGGTTGAGCGCTGGCGAACTGACTGCGCTGCTGGTGCTGGAAACCCTGTTGCAGGGCACCGCGCCCAGCCTGCTCGACGAGCAGCTGGCACCGATTCGAGACAAGGCCCGCAAGCTCTTGGGCAGTGAGGGCGCGCTGCCGGACTGGCCGCAGCGCCTGCGGCTTTTGGGCGCCGGCCGCCGCGAGGCGGGTGCCGCTTTCTCGCCGGTGGCGAGTGCGCTGGTGCGCAGGCGACGTCTGGAGGTGCGCTATCGCGCGCGGGGCACCGGCGAAGACAGCGCCCGCCTGCTCAGCCCGCAGCGCCTCACCCACTATCGGGACCGCTGGTATCTCGATGCCTACTGCCATGTGCGGCAGGCGCTGCGCAGCTTCGCGGTGGAGCGCCTGGAGTTCATCGCCGAGAGTGCCGAGCCCGCGGTTGAAATCACCGCGGACGAACTCGATGCCGCCCTGGCCAGCAGCTACGGCATTTTCTCGGGCGCGCCCACGGCCACAGCCGATCTCGTATTCAGCGCCAAGGCCGCACGCTGGGTGGCCGACGAGCACTGGCACCCCGCGCAGCTCAGCGAGTGGCTTCCTGACGGTCGCTGGCGGCTGCGGTTGCCTTATCACCACGACGAAGAGCTGCTGATGGATTTGCTGCGTCACGGGGCCGAAGTGGAAGTGCTGAAGCCCGCCGCGCTGCGCAAGGCCATTGCCCAGCGGCTGAAGGCCGCACTCGCGCACTACGAAAAATGAGGTCTTGCGCGATCGGCTCAGCAATTGAGCCGATGCCTGCGCACTCTGAACTCCCCCGCCCCACGGAGAGTTTCGAGATGACCTACGACTACGCCCCCCGCCTCGCCCGGCGCGCTGCCGCCCGCCGCCGGCGCACGGTGCTGAGCGCCTTTATTCTGCTGTGCCTGCCGGCACTGTCCTGGCATGCAGCGCCCATTGCGCTGGTGAGCGAGTCAGCAACGGTGTCGCTGGCGAGCCGCTAGGCAGCCGCGAGCTGTCGCTGGCTGCCGAGCCATAAAAAACCCGACCCTGGCCTGCGCCGGGGTCGGGTTTTTGCCTGCCGCTGTACGCGATCAGGACTGGATGTTCTTGCCGTAGTAGATCTCGGCAATTTCGTGATCCACACGACCACGAATGCGCTTGGCCTCGCGGGGCGGCAGCTCGGCCGCACCTTCGCCGAACAGATAGGTATCGAGGTCGAGTTCCTTGAGCTTCATCTTGGTGTGGAAGATGTTCTCCTGGTAGACATTGACGTCCACCATGTCGTACTTGTCCTTCACATCCCGCGCGATGAAGTTCTGGATGGAGTCGATGTTGTGGTCGATGAAGTGCTTCATGCCACGCACATTGCGGGTGAAGCCGCGCACGCGGTAGTCCATCACCACGATGTCGCTCTCGAAGCTCTTGATGAGGTAGTTCAGCGCCTTCAGCGGGCTGATCTTGCCGCAGGTGCTCACATCAATATCCGCACGGAAGGTCGAGATGCCGGCGTCCGGGTGATTTTCCGGGTAGGTGTGCACCGTGATGTGGCTCTTGTCGAGGTGGGCCACCACCGATTCCTTGTCCTTCTTGCCCGGCGTGGGCAGGCCATCCAGGTGGCCCTCGGAGATCAGCATGGTCACGCTCGCACCCTGCGGGTCGTAGTCCTGACGTGCCACGTTGAGCACGTGCGCGCCAATCATTTCGGCCACATTGGTGAGAATTTCGGTGAGGCGCTCGGCGTTGTACTGCTCGTCGATGTACTCGACGTATTCCTGCTGGTCGCCTTTGGTGCGGGCATAGCAGATGTCGTAAATGTTGAAGGACAAACTCTTGGTGAGGTTGTTGAAGCCCAGCAACTTGAGTTTCGGATTGCTGGTGGGTTTCATCTTGGCCAAGGTGTTCTCCCTAACAAGTGCGCATCGCGCCAAAAGGCCGCACGGGTGGCGGCTAAACGAAAATCCCCGCGAGGCTGACCTGCGGGGACGCGAGATTATCGGGCAAAAGAACGGTTTTTGCGCATGAAACTTTCATGACCTGCCCGTTGGCCTGGTCTGGCCACCGCGACAGGCCTCAGGCCGGCTCGCGGATTTCATGGGTGTGGGTAATCGCCACACCGCCCTGGCTGAGCATGATCGAGGCCGAGCAGTACTTCTCGGCCGAAAGCTCCACAGCGCGCGCCACCTGCACCGGGTTGAGGCCCTTGCCCGTCACCACGAAATGCAGCTTGATGGCCGTGAAGACCTTGGGCTCCTTGTCGGCCCGCTCGGCGCTCAGTTCGCAGACGCAGTCCACCACGGGCTGACGGCCCTTTTTCAGAATCATCACCACATCAACGCTGGAGCAGGCGCCCACGCCCATCAGCAACAGCTCCATCGGACGGGCGCCCAGATTGCGGCCGCCGAGCTCCGGCGGGCCGTCCAGAACGATGGCATGGCCGGAGCCGGATTCGGCCACGAAGGCCATGTTCTCGATCCACTTAATTCGGGCGTTCATCTGTGCGTTGAGTCAAATATCAGTAAAAGTAGCAGTGTTAGCGTGAAGTGTGGCAAGGGGTATAAATAACTCAATACGGTGAGCCTGACTTACTTAGGGGATAAGGAGCAGAAATGCGAGATCAAGCCGTTGTTCAATCGTTCATCAACTATGCGACGAAGCGTTCACATCCGGCCAAGAAGGTGATTATCCATGCCGGTGATGAGCCGCAGTCGCTTTACTACCTGCTGGAGGGCTCAATGAGCGTCACCGTGCAGGACGAGGATAACCGTGAAATGGTGCTGGCCTACCTGAATCCCGGCGACTTCTTCGGTGAGATGTGCCTGTTCCCGGAACAGAAGACCCGCACGGCCGAGGTACGCACCCGCACCCAGGTGCTCGTGGCGGAAATCGGCTTCGAGAGCTTCCGCCGCTTCATTCGCGAGCAGCCCGAGATCATGCTGGTGCTGGCGGGTCAGCTGGCTTCCCGCCTGCGTGCCACCACCCAGCGCCTCACCGACCTCGCTTTTCTCGATGTGCAGGGGCGTGTGCAGCACGAGATTCTCAATCTTTGCTATCAGCCCGATGCCCAGCCGCATGCCCGCGGCACCCTGGTGCGTATCTCCCGGCAGGAACTGGCTCGCATCGTGGGCTGTTCGCGCGAAATGGCGGGGCGGGTGCTCAAGAAGCTGAGCGCCGATGGCACCTTCAGCGTTCAGGGCCGAAGCATCGTGGTGCTGGGCGC
>CAMTXV010000294.1:0-2827 GCA_947085665.1 uncultured Sinobacteraceae bacterium
ACGGGATTTTGAGCAGCAACCCTTCGGGGCGGGACTGTTTTTGGGCATTGCAGCGTCACGCAGTTTGCCGATGGAACAACCATCGGCTGCACTCCGTTCCTTGCACTGCCCAAAAACAGCCTTCCGCCGCAGCGATGAAACGAATGTCAACACACCCTAGTGCCGATTCTGGAACGGCTCACCGGCAGCCCGGCGGTGATGTGGGGCAGCAGCATCGTCGGCTTTGGTCGCTACGAGTACCCACTCGCCAGCGGCAAGACGGGCGAGAGTTGCATCACGGGGTTTTCGCCGCGCAAGAGCGATCTCACGCTCTATCTGCTGGCTGGCTTTGAGGAGCGCGGCGCGCAGGCGCTGCTGGCGAAGCTGGGCAAACACAAGCTCGGCAAGGTCTGCCTCTACCTCAAGCGTCTCGCCGATGTGGACCTTGCCGTGCTGGAGCCGCTCATCGCGGAATCGATTGCCGAAACCCGGCGGCGGTATCCCACGTCGCGCTAGCGGTCGCTACCAAGCGTCATTGGTCACCCGCAGCACATAAAACCCGCTGTAGACGTCGCTGTACCAAATCTCCTTGCGCTCGGGCACGAAGCTGGGGCTCGACATGGCGTAGCCGCTGGCTGCCAGGATGGGCGTGATGCGCGGCGTGAGCGGCGGGTTGTAGTAGGCGATCTCCCTGGGCTTGGCCGGGTCGCGGATGTCGAACACGCGCAGGCCCGAGATGATCATGCTGCAGGCGACGATGTCGGGGTCGACCCGGCTGGGCAGGTTGCAGTAGTGCGCGGCGTAGCCCTGGCCGATGAAGGAGGCTCCGGGATCGCCGGCGATGGTGTCTTGATGCTCCGCGTTGTGCACTTCAAGGCGAATGTCTGAAACGATGCGCGGCTGGGTTTCGTCGGCGATGTCGATGATGCGCACCGCGCCCACGCCGCTGGCGCGGGAGAACTCGTCGATCTCCAGCAGATAGGGCCGGCCGTTGCGGCTGAAGGGCAGCGCGTTCTGCGGGATGCTGATCGGGTTCCAGCTGAGCCGCGAAATCACTCGCGCCTGAGGGTTGGGCTGCCGGCTTTGAAACTCCGAGATGTCGAGAATCACCAGGCCCCAGTCGCCGTTGGGGTCGGGCAGATTGCAGCTGATGGCAAAGGCGCAGCCAGAACCGGCAAGACCCACACCGGCAAGGTAGGCGCGGTTGCCGTCATCGCTGATCGACAGCCCGTGCGTGTAATACGGCATGACGCCCAGCACGCGAGGCAGGGCGGGGTTGCTGATGTCGAGCGCGGTGATGGTGGGTGTGCCGGGAGATGAGGCGTAGAAGGTCTTGCCATCGGGCGCCATGCCGCTCTCGTGGCCAAACACGGCGAACGGGCCGCTGGCCTTCAGCACCGGGTTGCGGCAGTCGGCCTTGAGGTCATACACATCCACAAATCCGGGGTAGAGCGCGGCATTGCCGGTGACCGCCGCCAGCACGCCCGAGGCCTGATTGGCAATGAGCGATTCGTGCGGCGTGAGCATGGCCGGCGTGACGAGGCGCTTGGTGAGCACGGGATTGGTGGGGTCGCTCATGTCCAGCACATTCACGCCCGCCTCACCGGTGCCGAGATTGGTGGGGTAGGTGAGTGTGGTGTCGTAGTAGGCGCAGGTGCGGCCCGTGGCGTCGGTATAGCGCTCCACCTTGAAGCCGCCGACGGTGCCAAAGGCGGTGGTCGTGGTGTAGCTGCCCACCACCTCCATGTTGCAGGTGTAGCCCTCGGCGGCGCGGCCCGATTGATGCTCGGCGCGGCTGATGCGACCCTGCAAACCCAACTCAGGCCGCGAGTCAGGGCCGCAGAGAGCCTTTGGCGTGGCGGAGGCTTCGCCCACCGGCGGAGGCGGGGCGGCAAGGGGCTCGCTCGCCGAGTTGCCACAGGCGCCGAGCAGCAGAGTGCTCAGCAGCAGTGCACCACAGGTCATCTGCTTCATGTTCGGTCTCCTCCAAACCATGCACCGCTGCGCTGCATTCGCCGCTACGGCACCTCTGGCGGGTGCCGCAGCGGCGGTCAGCCCATCAAGCTTCCCAGCTCACCGCGTTGCGGGTTTCGCCTTCCTTGGCAATCAGCGCGTGATAGCGCTTTTCGATTTCGTTGCGCTTCACCTTCATGGTGGGCGTCATCAGGTTGTTGTCGATGGTCCAGGTGTCTTTCACCACCACGATCTTGCCGATGGCCTCATGCGGTTCCAGCGGGCTGTTGACGACCTGCATGTCGGCAATCAGCTCCTGCTCCACCACCTCGCGCGGTTTGTTGCGGCCGGCGTCGTTGAGGCTCACCAGCATGATGGGCTGCTTCAACTCGCTGCCCACGAAGCAGAGCTGGTCGATGTCGGTGTTACGCGCCATCGCGCCCTCGATGGGCGCAGGGGCCACGTACTTGCCCTTCATGGTCTTGAAGATGTCTTTGGTGCGGCCGGTGATGTAGAGGTAGCCGTCGGCATCCATCGCGCCCTTGTCACCGGTGCGCAGGTAGCCGTCTTCGGTGAAGGTTTCGCGGGTTTTCTCTTCGTCCTTGTAATAGCCCGTCATCACGCCCGGGTGCTTGTACTGAATCTCTCCTTCGGCGCTGATGCGGGTTTGCGCACCCGGCATTTCGCGGCCCACCGAGCCGATGCGGTTGGCATCAGGGGTGTTGACGCTGCCGTAGATGGAGTTTTCAGTCATGCCGTAGCCCTGCAGCACGGTGATGCCGAGCTTGGCAAACCACTCGATCAGTGGCTTGGGCATGGGGGCTGCCCCGCTCACGGTCATCCAGGCGCGGTCGAGGCCAATGAGATCGGAAGAGCGTCGTGTAGGGAAAGAGTG